>CALFIZ010000201.1 GCA_937877575.1 uncultured Marinilabiliales bacterium
CTTTCCCTACACGACGCTCTTCCGATCTAATATAAGCTATTTAAGCTTGAGCAGAACTACCGTTCCACAACTCATATAGTTGAGCTTTCAAACTCCGTCATTGCAAAAAACAAACATCAGATTCAGAAAAAAGTATGGACTGATAACGGTGACGGAGAACTTATCAGAATAATACAGGCCACGACCGACGGCGAGGAGGCTTCGAAAGTGGCCAGCGCCATTTTTGAACGCAAAATGAACGAACACGTCCATAATGACGCTTTCGCGATACTTTACAGAACTAATGCCCAGTCGCGTTCCTTTGAGGAAGCCCTCCGCCGGATGAATATCCCATACGTTATCTATGGTGGACTGTCATTTTATCAGCGTAAGGAAATTAAGGACTTGTTGGCTTATTTCCGTCTGACAATCAATCATTTGGATGAAGAGGCACTGAACAGGATAATCAATTATCCTGCTCGTGAGATAGGCAAGACCACTATGGAGAAAATCCAGAACGCCGCCGCCGAACTGAAAGTGCCTGTGTGGAATATCCTGTCCGACTATCAGAAACTGCTTGAACTGCGAATTTCATCCAGAACCGCCTCCAAGATTGAACAGTTTGTGATAATGATTGAAAATTTCAGTCATAAACTGAGCAAGCAGAGTGCACAGAAGATGGCCAAGGAAATTGCCGCCGTTTCCGGTATAGTCAGGAATATCAACGAGGACAAGACTCCGGAAGGCATAAGCCGTATGAACAATATAGAAGAACTTATCAATGCCATCGGTGACTTCTCGGAGAAACGCAATGCCTTGACTGCCATTGACAATTTCGGCGAAATTGATGACACCAAGCTCATAACTCTTGACATGTTTATGCAGGATGTGGCATTGCTGACCGATGCGGATAGAAGTGATGATGAAGACACCGACAAAGTCCAGCTGATGACTATTCATGCGGCAAAAGGTCTGGAGTTTCAGAATGTTTTTGTCGTGGGTTTGGAGGAAAATCTGTTTCCAAGTGCACAGAACATATATTCGAGGGAAGACTTGGAGGAGGAGAGACGACTTCTTTATGTCGCATGTACCCGTGCAAAACACTCACTGACATTAAGTTATGCGGAAAACCGCTATAAGTGGGGACAGTTGCAGATGTCTGAACCGAGTCGTTTTCTGAAGGATTTCGACTATGCGCATATAAATGTAACCGAGAGAGCCGGCAGCAGGTTCAGCCGTTTGTCAGGACCGTCCATTTTTGGCTTTGACATGTCTTTCGACAGTCAGCAGGAATATGGGAGACGCGATTCTTATTATTCACAGTCGGACTATTCCCGTCCGCAGCCGGGCTATCAGCAGTCACGCTCAGGTTATACCTCATCCCCGTCGGGCTATCCGCGTTCACAGTCAGGTTATCAGCAGTCTGACAACAACCTGCGGTCCGGCAATTTACAGTCAGACAAGCCACAGACAGGCTTTTCATCAGTTAAGTATGATGATTCGCTGACTCCGAAACCGGTTGCAGACTATAGCATATTCAAACCGGGCGATAAGGTCTATCATGAGAAATTCCGCAGAGGTGTAATCTTGAGCATAGAGGGAACCGGTCCTAACCGTAAGGCTGAGGTTGACTTTGAAGGTATCGGCAAGAAGATGCTTCTGCTTCGTTTTGCAAAATTGGCGATGTTGGGTTAAACCTCCGTGTGCCGTAAGTTTTTGATGATGAACTCCCTACGTCCGGTGACCTTCTTGTTGTCGTCCATATAGAACTGCAACAGTTCCTGCACATTGGTGTTTCCGTCGAGGATGACGGGGTCAAGACGCATGCCTTTGCCTATGAAGTGCGAGAATTCATCAGGCGAAATTTCGCCGAGTCCTTTGAATCGCGTGATTTCAGGGTTCTTTCCTAAGGTGTTGATGGCGTTGATGCGTTCCTCTTCGCTGTAGCAATAGCGGGTTTCTTTGAGGTTTCTGACTCTGAACAGCGGCGTTTGAAGAATATATACATGTCCAGACTTGATGAGTTCCGGGTGAAAAACTAAGAAATAGGTAAGCATCAGCAGTCTGATGTGCATTCCGTCGTCATCGGCATCGGTAGCAATGACTATGTAGTTGTAGCGCAGGTTTTCGATGTCTTGTTCAACGTTAAGGGCTGCGCTCAGAAGGCTGAGTTCCTCGTTTTTCATGGCTTCCTTCGGGTCCTTGAAGGAGTTTGTCGTCTTGCCTCTCAGACTGAATACAGCCTGGGTATATACGTTGCGCGACTTGGTGATGGAGCCGCTTGCAGAATCTCCCTCGGTGATGAACAGCGTGGATTCAAGTTTGCGTTCGTTGTTGGAGTTGAGGTGTATCTTGCAGTCACGCAGTTTGCGGTTGTTGAGGCTGGCTTTCTTGGCTGTCTCGCGAGTGGCCTTCTTTATTTCGTTGATACTCTTTCGCTCCTTCTCTGACTGCTGTATCTTTTTCAGCATCTGGTCGGCAACGTCCTTGTTGATATGCAGGTAGTTGTCGAGGTTTTTCCTGATGAAGTCAAGGATGAAAGTCCTCAGTGACCTGCCGTCTGGTTCCATGAGCAGTGCGCCGAGTTTGGTCTTTGTC
>CALFIZ010000202.1 GCA_937877575.1 uncultured Marinilabiliales bacterium
ACAAGACATTCGGCTGTCCTCACGGTGGTGGCGGACCAGGCGTTGGCCCTATCTGTGTTGCCGGTCATCTCGTACCTTATCTGCCTTCAAACCCGTTTGTTCAGACAGGCGGTGACAAGACTTTGGGCTGTGTCTCATCAGCACCTTACGGCAGTGCATCCATCATGGTCATTGCTTACGGCTATGTCAAGATGCTCGGTCGTGACGGATTGAAGCATGCCACCGAAATGGCTATTCTTAATGCCAATTATGTTCGCAAACGTCTTGAAAAGGATTATAAGATACTCTACACTGAAAAGTCAGGCATGTGCGGTCATGAATGTATTCTCGACTGCAATGAGTTCGTCAAGTCAGCCAATGTTGAAGTTATCGAAATTGCCAAACGTTTGATGGACTATGGTTTGCATGCTCCTACGGTAGCATTCCCGGTACACGGAACCTTGATGGTGGAACCTACTGAGAGTGAGCCTCTTAGAGAGCTTGACCGTTTTGTTGATGCTATGATTTCAATACGTCAGGAAATAAGGGAGATTGAGGAAGGCAAGGCAGATCGCGACAATAATGTTGTCAAGAATGCCCCGCATACATGTCAGATTGCAACAGCCGATGAGTGGACCTTACCGTATTCAAGGGCTAAGGCTTGTTTCCCGATGGGATACTCTGATGGCAAATACTGGCCTACTGTGGGCAAGATAAATGATGGCTATGGCGACAGAAATCTCGTCTGCGTTTGTCAATAATCCTTAGAGGCTAAAAAAAAAGGCGACTTTCAGGTCGCCTTTTTTTATGTGTCTTTTTTAGTCTAATTCAGATTTGTTTGAATGATGAATATGATTGCCTGAACATCAATAACGTTGATGACACCGTCACCGTTTGCGTCTGCATTGACCGGGTTGAACGTGGATGGTGTGGTGTCGTAAATGTATGAAATTACAGCCATAATATCGGAGACGTTTATTATCCCGTCGTTGTTGGCATCGCCTAAAAGAATGGTGACTTCGCCGGATGACAGGAAATTGTAGATTTCCTGTGTATAGTCGATGTCATGGTCTGGCCCATTGTACCATTCATGCTGTCCGCCGTTGACTTTTATTAAGGCAACTTTAGTGTCATTTGTGCCATCAGTGTAAAGATGTTTCTCAAAAGTGAGACCATCGTTGACAGTGTCGGGATAGTAGGTGATTTCCGGAGTAGTGCTGCAGTTGTCGAAGCTGCGCCAGTATTCCACTGTTTCTTCGGCACCTGTACCAATGTCGAAGGAAAATCCTGAGTATGAGATTATTCCGGTTTCATAATTAATGATAGGGTCATCAGTTCCGTGAATGTGCATGGCACTGACCGGTACTGCCGGAGTCAGATTTTCAACTTCATTTCCTATAGGTCCGTTTACAGAAACAATAGCCTTTATCCTGTCGCTATGTTCGATGGCCATACGGTTTGTCATGTAGCCTCCGATTGAGAAGCCCACGAAGTAAACCTTGTCCTGGTTAATGTTATAGGTTTCTGTCAGGTTGTCGAGAATAGCCATCATGAACCCGCTGTCGTCAACGTTTCCGTTCAGGACAATATATTGTCCGAAGACTACAGCTGATATCCCTGCATTCCATGCGCCATTAATGTTGATGGGTATTGTGCCAAACAAAACTGTGGAGAAGGGTAAGGCTTGCGGTGAAATGATTATCCATCCGTTTTCTTCTGCAATCTGTTGGAAATTAGTTGATTGAAAGACATCATTCATGGTGCCTTCTATACCGTGCAGGGTAAAAATGACAGGTGCTGGAGTTGAGCCGTCATAAGTTGACGGAACATATTCCATATACTGCCGTTGTGTACCGTTCCATGTCATTGTCATAGTGGTTTGTGCTGACAATGTTGCTGCCATGGAGATTAGTGCGATAAGAAGTACAAATTTTTTCATTTTCAAAGTATTTTTTTAGTAATTATCCGGCTAATTATCCAAACAGGATTGCTATTGCTTTCTTTACGGCTTTGTCGATGAATTCAGGTGATTTGCCGCCTGCGGTTGCGAAATGGGCCTGTCCGCCGCCACCGCCGTTGATTTCCTTGACAGCAACTTTTATGGTGTTGCCCGCATGATATTTGCCCGTAGCGACGAGGTCATCGGTGATGACAATGCAGATGGCAGCCTTGCCGTTCTTGTTGCTGCCCAATACAACTATCGTGTTGTCTTTATTCTGTTTCAGTGCAAAGGCAAGGTCTTTGAGGTCACCTGTCTCAATATCCACCACACCCGAAATGAGATTGACCCCTTCAGTGGTTATCATTTTTGTCTGAAGGTCGTTTTTGATTGCCGTAAGTTTCTCTGACTTAAGATCTTCAATCTCTTTTTTGAGGTTGTTGTTCTGTTCGATGAGAGCGTTGACACCTTTTATGCTGTCCTGTGCTTTCAGTGTGGTCTTGATTTCGTTGACAATATTCACATGGTCTTCAAGGTAGTCAAATGCCTTTTGTCCGGTATATGCTTCGATTCTGCGGATACCTGCAGCCACTGCGCCTTCCGAGACAATCTTGAAGACGCCGATATTGCCTGTGGAGTTGACATGCAGACCGCCGCAGAGTTCGATGGATTCGCCGAACTTGATTACACGAACCCTGTCACCGTACTTTTCACCGAAAAGAGCCATGGCACCCATGTTTCTGGCCTCGTTGATATCCATATCGCGGTTTTCTTCACGCTTGAAATCGCTTCTGATGAAGGAATTGACGATTGCTTCGGTTTGATGAATTTCCTCATTGCTCATTTTCTGGTAATGTGAAAAGTCGAATCGGAGGTAATCCGGTCCCACGAACGAGCCTTTTTGTTCAATATGGTCGCCCAACACCTGTTTGAGAGCCTTTTGCAAAAGGTGTGTTGCGGAGTGGTTGCACGCTATGGCCTGTTTCCTTTCGGCATCAACTATAGCAGTAAACCCGGCAGTGACATCCTGCGGCAGTTTTTCGGTTATATGTATCGAAAGGTCATTTTCTTTTTTTGTATTGAGGATTCTGATAGTCTCCTTGTCATTGGTTATCACGCCAGTGTCACCGACTTCACCGCCCATCTCGGCATAGAACGGAGTGCAGGGGAACACAAGATGATAGAAGGTTTTGCCTTTGACATCCACTTGACGGTATTTGACTATCTCGACTTTAAGTTCATTGCTGTCATATCCGCAGAATGTATAATTTATCTTCTGGGCCTCTTCTTCAGTCCGGTTGACGTAAATCCAGTCGGATAGCGACTGTTCGGAGGCTTTTCTTGAACGATCCTTCTGAAGTTTGAGGTTATTGTTGAAACCTTCCATGTCAATTGTCATGTTGATTTCTTCTGCCATCAGAGATGTCAGGTCAACAGGGAATCCGTATGTGTCGAAGAGTTCGAAAGCGAAGTCACCATCGATAACTGACTGGTTCTTATGAGATTCGGCGTATTGGTTGAATCTCTGGATACCTGTTGCCAAAGTCTTGAGAAATGCCTGTTCTTCTTCGGCAATGATATGTTTGCAGGTTGAGTGTTGCTTTTCGAGTTCAGGGTAGATGTCTTTCATCTGAAGGACGAGGACGTCCATAAGTTCATACAGGAAAGGACGTTTTATGTTGAGTGACGAGTAAGCGAAACGTACCGCACGGCGGAGAATACGGCGGATGACATAGCCGGCGCCGGTATTGGAAGGAAGCTGTCCGTCGGTTATTGCGAAGGTGACTGCCCTCACGTGGTCGGCAACAACGCGCATTGCAACATCGCATTTTTCGTTTTGGCCGTAAGGGATGTTGGCAGCCTTTGCAATGTATTGGATAAGAGGTTGAAAGACATCGCTGTCATAGTTTGAGTCTTTTTGCTGGATGATGCGGCAGAGACGTTCGAAGCCCATACCGGTGTCAACATGTTTGTGCGCGAGGGGTTCAAGCGTGCCGTTAGCCTTGCGGTTATATTGTATGAATACGAGATTCCATATTTCAATCACAAGAGGGTGGTCTTTGTTGATAAGCTGTGCGCCCGGAATTTTTGCCCTTTCTTCATCGTCTCTGAGGTCAATATGGATTTCGGAACACGGACCGCACGGACCCTGGTCGCCCATTTCCCAGAAGTTATCCTTTGCATTGCCTAAGATTATTCTGTCTTCAGGCACCCATTCTTTCCAATATTCCTTGGCTTCTTCGTCAACTTCAAGCCCCTGCTTCGAATCACCGCCGAAAACTGTTGCATACAGGCGGTTTTTGTCAATCTTATATATTTCGGTCAGAAGCTCCCATGCGTATGCAATGGCCTCTTTTTTGAAATAATCGCCGAACGACCAGTTGCCGAGCATTTCAAACATCGTGTGGTGATAGTTGTCACGGCCAACCTCCTCAAGGTCGTTGTGCTTGCCGGAGACACGGAGACATTTTTGACTGTCGGCGGCACGCGGATATACGATAGGTTTGTTTCCGAGAAATATGTCCTTGAACTGGTTCATGCCGGCATTGGTGAACATTAAGCCGGGGTCATTCTTGTTGACTATTGGTGCAGACGGGACAATAGTGTGTCCTTTGGACTTGAAAAAATCCAGAAAAGTCTGTCTTATTTCTGTTGCTGTTATCATAAAATGAAAGAAATTACGTTGTAGAATAAAAATAAATCTTTTCAGCGGGCAAAAATACAAAGTTTTTGTCTAATTTTGCTTTTTATTTAGGTATATATTAATTTGGACAATGGCAAAGCATATTATTAAAAATGATAAAGTGCGCAGGGTATCCGTTGATTTGGCTGTCGGTGCGGCTTTTGCAGCTATATGTCTGTTCGTGTCGTTCGCTTTTTTCGATTCTCCAAAGGAAAAAATGTTGAAGCATGAAATCGAAGAATACAGGGATAATTTTGAGATTCTGAGTTCGCGTGTGGATGAACTTGGTGATGTTATAGGCGATATTGAAGATAAAGACCATAACGTGTATAGAGTGTTGTTCGAAACCCAGCCCGAGACTGACAGGATAATGGAAGGCGGTAAGGGCGGGAATGATGTCTCAACGCAGTTTGACGGATTGACTTATAAAGCTCTTCTTACTGATATCACAAAAAAAATTGACGAACTTAGTGTCAGGTCCTACGCACAATCCTGTTCTTTAGATGAACTTTACAATATGGCTGTCAACAGGGAAGAGATGCTGGCTTGCATTCCGGCAGTGATTCCCGTAAGAGAGATTGATGTAAAATACATCAGTTCATATTTCGGCTACAGGTCGGATCCAATATACGGAATACGCAAGTTCCATAAAGGAATAGACTTTTCCGCCAGTATCGGAACCGATGTGATAGCAACAGGCGACGGTGTTGTTACCGATGTGCACAAGGTTTCAATGGGAGGCTATGGTAAGTATGTCGAAATCAACCACGGTTTTTCTTATTCCACATTATATGCCCACATGAATTCGATTTATGTTGTGAAAGGACAGAAGGTGAAACGTGGACAGATTATAGGAAGTGTAGGAAATACAGGCAAATCGAGCGGCCCTCACCTCCATTATGAGGTTCATAAGGATGGTGAGGCAATCAACCCCATCAATTATTTCTATAACGATATTACCCCGACTGAATATGAGGAAATGATAGAACTTGCGTCACAGCCGGGACAAACAATGGATTAATGAACTATGGCAACAGATAAAATGTATTATACCATCAGCGAAATAGCTGAGATGTTTAATGTCAACCAGTCACTG
>CALFIZ010000203.1 GCA_937877575.1 uncultured Marinilabiliales bacterium
TTTTCCGTACTGCCTCAGCAGGTCATATACGGAGAAAATGAAAAATGACAGACCGAATGAGACAACGGCAAACAAAAGCTCGGCAGCAGCCGAACCGCATGCGTAAATATATCCCGTCGAGCTCATGACGGCGGCGCTTAGCAGCATAGGTATCATGTTCCGTGCATCGAGAGCTGCTTTTAAATTTTCTGCTGTAGAATTAATTTTTAATCCTAAAATATACTCTAATATTGCTTTGTAATACCAACTACTTGAACCCGTATACCAATTCCATCCACCTTGTCCTAAAAGGTCTTTATTAGTATATAAATCTGCTTCGATAACATATGGTTCTAATTTATATTTTTTAAATAATTATTGTTACTTTGCAATCATAAAACCAAAGATAACGGCTAATAACACAATTCACTTTGTTACAGATAGATACATATTATTTCTCAAGACCGTTCACTTCATTGTTTAATGAAAGTTGGGTTAATGTTGTGCTGATTTTGTCACTAATACTATTTGCTGTTTTGTTGACTTTCAGAAGAAACAGGCTTCAATATGTTCCCGAAGCCTTAGTCAGCGAATCCGGAATGAACAAACTTGAACACGACGGACGGCTGCTTGAAGATTGGAGCGGTTATCTGATGATGCTGTTCTATACAATAATCACGGCACTCTTCTATTATGAGTTGTTCAGCATAAGGGATGTACACATAGGCAACTACAAAGGTTTGGGAATGTATGCCGTTATCGCCGCAGTGGTGATTGGACTTCCGGTGGCAAAAATGCTCTTCATTTCGTTAATGCTTATGCTTGCCGACTGCCGCATGGCCAATTCAAAATTTATATCCACAATCATCACCTATAACTTTGCAGTTGGAACCATCCTTCTTCCTATAATGTTCCTCACCACATACACCAACATTAAATTACTAATTTACATTGCTTTAGGATTATTATTCCTACTATATTCACTTGAATTTGTCATTCTTTTTTTAAGCGGAATGAGCTACAAAAAATTGCAGAATATCTATTTTTTTGTTTATCTTTGCATCCTAAAAATTTTACCAGCCATTATCATAGGATTAATCACTACGAATCAATTGTAGATTATTGATTGTCAAATAATTAAACGGATGTAAGATGAAAATAAAAAATATATTATTTTCTCAGCCTAAACCTGCTGATATTGAAAAATCACCATACCATAGCCTGATTTCAAATTTAAATGTCAACCTGACTTTTGAGCAATTCATCAAAATAGAAGGAATGACAGCCAATCAGTTCAGATTAGATAAAATATATATGCAGGAATACGGCGCCATTATCTTCACAAGCCGTAATGCCATTGACCATTTGTTCAGAATCGTTAAGGAGATGAAATATACCATCCCCGATACAATGAAATATTTCTGCAACTCCGAATCCACTGCCTTATATCTCCAGAAATATGTCCAGTACAGAAAAAGGAAAATCTTCCACGGCAAGCAGGAACTGAGCGAAATACTTGACATAATTCTGAAAAATAAAGACGACAAATTCCTGTTCCCGTGTTCCGATGTCCAAGGTCAAGACATTACCGATATGCTCAACGCAAATGGCATAAACTATAAGAGAGCCACCATCTACAAAACAGTGTCAAAAAACATAAAAAACCTTGATCTGACACAGTTCGACATGATTGTCCTCTTCACACCTTCCGGTGTAAAATCACTGTTTGACAACTTCCCTGATTTCCAACAAGGTAACATCATCTTTGGCGGATTCGGCCAACACACAATCAAGGCAATGGAAGAAGCAGGCCTGAAAACCGATGTCATCGCCCCCACTGAAAAAACACCATCGATGACTATGGCTATCGAACAATTTATCAAAAATAACAAATAGCTTCTTTTGATGCCGGTCAAAAACAATCTTACCAAAGCCGAAAGACTTCACAGCAAAACCTTAATAGACAAACTGTTCAAGAACGGAACAAGAAAATATTCATACGGTATTATTTTCTATAACCTGTTAACTGACAAAACGTTATCCACAGACCACAAAGATGTTTCCATCATCGTGGTCGCCAGAAAAAAACAATTCAAACACGCAGTTGACAGAAACAGAATAAAACGACTTTTCAGAGAAGCCTACAGAAACAACAAATATATACTTGACAATTTGATTCCGGATGACAAACATCTTATGCTTGGCATGATATATGTAGGCAATGGCTTACCTGAATATTCCTTCTGTTTCAAACATGTTCAGAATTATCTGACCACATTGGCAACACAATTTAAAAATCAGTTGAAGTGAAAAAAATATTAGGCAAAACACTAATCTATCTGATAGTTTTCTACCAAAAGGCCATTTCACCATATCTGCCCAACTCATGCAGATATACACCTACATGCTCACAATATGGCATAGAAGCTATTACGAAATACGGTCCTTTTAAGGGCGGATGGCTGACTCTCAAACGAATCCTGTCATGCAACCCCTGGGGTGGCAGCGGTTATGACCCCGTGCCATAATAATTTTTTTACTGTTTTCACGTTATCAGAATATGAAAAAATTTATATCAACAATTACCATTTTAGGCATAATCCTCACATTATCAGCCCAAAGCAGCAATTTCGAGATTTCCAAAAACATGGAAATATACACATCAGTCTATAAATCACTATTCCAGAACTATGTTGACGACCTCAACTCCGGCGAACTGATGCGCACCGGAATCGATGCCATGCTCAAAACCCTTGACCCTTATACAGTCTATAAATCGGAATCTGAAATTGAAGACTTCAGATATATGACTACTGGACAATACGGCGGAATCGGAGCATTAATACAGCAACAGGGCGATTATGTGGTGATAAGTGAGCCGTATCAAGGATTTCCAGCCGACAAGGCAGGGCTTATCGCAGGTGACAAAATACTGAAGATTGACTCGAAGGACATGAAGGGGAAATCATCATCCGACATCAGCGAACTGATGAAAGGCGAACCCGGCACATCATTCGAAATCACCGTGGAAAGATACGGCGAAAAGAAACCTATTGTCAAGAAAATAACCCGCGAGGTCGTGAGCATCCCGTCAGTAGCCTTCTCCGAAGTAACCAACAACTCAATAGGTTACATCTATTTTTCAAGCTTTACCGCCAACTCAGGAGCCGAATTCAAGAACGCTTACCTTGACCTCAACAAAGAGAAAAAACTCAAAGGACTTATCATTGATATAAGAAGCAACGGCGGCGGTCTGCTTAACGAGGCCGTCAACATCATGGGAATGTTTGTTCCCCAAGGTGAAGAAATCGTCAGCACAAAAGGAAGAATAGTCTCCAAGAATCAGACACACAAAACCACCACCAAGCCAATTGCCCCCGATATCCCAATAGTCGTACTGGTTGACGGCGCAAGTGCATCCGCAAGTGAAATTCTCTCAGGCTCCATGCAAGACCTCGACAGAGGGGTAATAGTCGGACAAAGGACATTCGGCAAAGGATTGGTTCAGAACATCGTTCCAATCGCCTACAACTCACAGATGAAAGTCACCGTTGCAAAATACTATATCCCAAGCGGACGCTGCATTCAGGCCATTGACTACTCTCACAAAAACGAAGACGGAAAATGGGAGAAAGTGCCCGATTCACTGATGACTGAATTTCATACCAAAAAAGGACGCGTGGTATGGGACGGTGCAGGAATACAGCCTGACGTGGAAATCGAACCGAAAGATTCAGGCGAAATAACCACAAACCTCTACATCAATCATCACATCTTCAACTTCGCCACTAAATACCATATCGAACACAAAAACGATTCCATCAATCCCGCAAAATTCAGGATAACAGATGAAATCTGGAATGAATTCACTGACTATCTGAAAGATAAAGACTACAAATACCAAACCTACGCTGAAAAACAACTTGACGAATTCGCCGAATCCATCAAGGAAAGCGAATACTACACGTCAATTGAAAACAATATAGAAAGCCTGAGAAACAGCCTCAACGAAGCCAAAAACAATGATTTGGAAAACCATAGGGAGGATATTTCCTACCTGCTTGGTATCGAAATAGTTACAAGATATTGCTATGAAAAGGGCAAAATAATATTCGGACTTACGGATGACCCTGCATACGAAGAAGCCATAAAAATACTCAACGACCCTGACAGATACAACCAAATCCTTTCAGTAAAGCCGACAAATGAATAGTACTCAGGAGAGCAAGACATACAAAAACGCTTATTTCGTTCTGGAAATCATACTCGTACTGATTACGGTTGGCACAGTCGTATCCAAAACACTGATAACCATTGCAGATGTATTGCTCGTAGTCCTGTGGCTCGCTTTCGGCATTATAGAGACAAAATCCGTCAAGGGTATTCCGCTTCAGTTCAGCAAATTCTTCACCAACAAGTCATCAGTCATTTTCTCGATGATATTCGCCGTCTGCTTTGCCGGACTTTTCCATTCGTCCAACACAAAGACAGGAACAGACGAATTAGTGTGCAAACTCCCGCTGCTGATTATGCCGGTTGTGTTTTCAGGACTCCCTGAAATCAAGGAAAGAACTGTCAACATCATAATCACAACATTCTGCGCATCACTTCTTTACGCCTCAATTATAGTTTTTATCACATATAGTCACAATCCATACGACTATCGACAAGTCTATTCCCACGTCAATACAACTGTACTTGGATTTTTTCTGAGTTTCGGCATCATCCTTCTCATATACGAACTTCTTAAATACAAGAGGAGACTTCCGGTTTGGGCAAAAGCAGCCATATTGATGGTCATTGTCATATTTCTTGCAGCAATTCTCATAAAGAAATCACTGACAGGCATCACCACGCTGATAATCACGTCTTTAATTGTCGTATTTACCGACAAGACACTGATAAACATCAACAGGAAAGCCAAAACGGCAGCAATAATCACGATACTGCTACTATTGTGCGGAATACCGGCTTATTACATTTATGCCCATGACAGATATTACAGTCTGAAATCAGATTACGCAAATCCTCCCGAATTTACCGTTAACGGCAATCGCTATAAACATGATATTGAGAACAGTATTCTTGAGGAAGGAAATTACAACCTGTGTTATTTATGTGAAAAGGAACTTGCGCAGGAATGGCCTCAAGTCGGTGGCTGCCAATGGCCTGAATACAAAGATGAACTCATAAGGTATCTGAATTCCGTCAATTATACGAAAGACAGTGTTGGAGTACACCAACTATCTGACAGTCAAATCAAAGACATAAAACACGGAATCGCAAACGCCAACTATACCAAGTTCGGGTTTTACCCAAGATTGTCCGAAGCGTTCTTCTGTTACGAGTCATATAAAAAAACCGGATGTCCGACAGGTTCCATCCTGTCACGAATCGCGGCATGGTCGAGCGGGCTTACACTTATAAAAGAAAAACCGCTTTTGGGTCATGGCACAGGTGAAGTGGTGGAATTACAACGGAACAGAAGTTTTGAATTATTCCCTTGTCTCGAAGTTACCGAAGCGAACTCACACGATGCTATCACACATGGTATCCTGACCCACAACCAATACATATTTTTCGCCATACAATCCGGAATTATCGGTCTGATAATCATTGTTATATGCTTCATTTTACCTGGATTTATAAAGAAAAGGAACAAGAGTTTCCTCTGGAAATCATTACTGACAGCCACTCTTGTCGTGTTGTTTTTTGAGGACATGCTTGGAAGACAGACCGGAGTTACAATGATAAGTGCATTTTATTTCATTTTTTTGCTAATTGACGAACAGCCATGCGAACAGAAAAATTAGAATTCAAATATAACATCTACAATTCAATAGATGAACTTTCAAAAGACGAACAGGAACTTGTAAAGAAGGCAATTCTGGCAGTTGACAACTCGTATGCACCGTATTCGCAGTTTCATGTCGGAGCCGCCGCCCTCCTTGAAAACGGCGAAATAGTTCAGGGCAATAACATTGAAAACACCGTTTCACCAGTTTGCATCTGCGCTGAACGGACGGCATTGTTTTCATCCGCAGCCCAATATCCCGACACCAAAATATTGAAATTGGCAATAACTGCAAAAGCTGACAACTTTGAACTCGAAGAACCGGCAAGTCCTTGCGGTTCATGCCGACAGGTACTCGTTGAATTTGAGACAAAACAACAACACCCGATTAAAGTTATACTATACAATAAAAATCATATAATCAGCATAGAGTCAGCAAGATACCTGTTGCCGCTGACTTTTGATGAAACACGACTGAAAAAACATTAAAAACACTGACTTATGGAAAATATTGACAGCACAAACAATCTGAACGGTTTAGGATTAGCCAATTCAGAATTAGTTACAAACGACGAAGGATGCGTTTACCATCTCAACCTGTTACCTGAACATTTAGCCGACGATGTGATTGTCGTGGGCGACCCGAACAGGGTTCCAATGCTTTCGTCATTGCTCGACAGCGTGGAGTTAAGACGCTCAAACAGAGAAATAGTAACTCATACAGGATACATCGGCAAAAAAAGAATTACCATTATGTCAACCGGCATGGGTACCGACAACATCGACATAGTAATGACAGAGTTGGATGTGCTTGCAAGTTTTGACCTGAAAACGAAAACGCTGAAAGACAAATGCAACCGCAGAACACTGAATATCATAAGATTAGGAAGCTGCGGAGCTTTACAGAAAGATGTGGAACCGGGGCATCCGGTGATGACACACTATGCAGTCGGACTTGACGGACTGCTGTATTTTTATGACTGCGACCCGGAAATTTTTGAAAAAGATCTTACCGACCAACTTACCAAACACCTTAACTGGGATGTTAAACTTCCAAGTCTTTACTGCACAAAGGCAAGCGAAAAACTCGAAAAACTATTTGAGCACCAAGGCTTTATAAAGGGCATAACTCTTTCAGCACCGGGATTTTACGGACCACAGGGAAGAAACATACACCTGCCCCTGAAATATCCTGACATTAACGACAAGGTGGAGACATTTGCCTATAACGGCTATAAAATAGTCAACTACGAAATGGAATCATCGGCAACATACGGCTTGGGTAAAGCATTGGGACACAACGCTCTCACAATATGCATTCCAATAGCGAACCGAACCAACGGGAAATTTGTCTCAGATTATCACGACATGATGAGCAATCTCGGATCCAAAGTGTTTGAAATCCTTGAAGCCACTGCATAAAACATGAACATCACATCTTCCTGCTGCGATGATAAAGTCAGCGAATATGCCGTCCGACACACCGATGCTGAGCCCGGACTGCTGAAAGAACTCGACAGGACAACCAATCTGCGGACAATTTATCCGAGGATGCTCTCCGGACACCTTCAGGGCAGATTTCTGAAGATGATAACCGAAATGATAAATCCTGCTAACATTCTCGAAGTCGGCACATTCACAGGCTATTCCACAATCTGCTTCGCCGAAGGGCTATCTGAAAACGGAAAGATTTATACCATTGAGGTCAATCCGGAATTCAAGTACATCTCAGATGAATATTTCAGCCGCAGCGGACTGAAAGACAAAATAATCCCCATACTCGGCGACGCCATGGAAGTCATACCGACACTTGACATAACCTTCGACCTGTCGTTCATTGATGCCGACAAAAAAAACCTCGTGGAATACTATGAAATGATATTGGAGAAAACCCGATTGGGAGGTTTCATATTGATTGACAACATGTTATGGAGCAATAAAGTTCTTGACACATCGACAAACCACGATGCCGACACGCTACGAATCGACAAATTCAACAATTACATCACCAATGACATCCGCGTTGAGAATGTATTTCTACCCTTCCGCGACGGCATAATGATGGTACGGAAAAAAAATAATGCACTCGCCCACCAAGACTATTGCGGTCTGTAAATCAATTGTGAGAGATTGTCATCATCGAAGACAACATTCGCAACCTCAAGCATATCATCCTCTGTTATCGCGTCAATCCTGCGGAACACTGTTTCCAAATCATCAACCTTATTGAAAACCGACAGTGATTTTGCCGATGAGATTGCGTCATTCAACCGCGAATCGGCAGCAACGGCGATGTATCCTCTCAACCGCTTCTTTGCAATGTTCAGCTGCAATGAGCCCATCCTGTTGTCCTTTAACTTATTCAATTCTTTCCTGATGATTGAATTAACCTTTTCGTGGGCGTAATATTCACACTCGTAGAAAATCGAGAATATTCCGGTATCGCAATAGGGGGTGTAAGAGGATTCTATCTGATAGACAAGTCCGCGTTTTTCCCTCACCTTATCGTTCAGCCTCGAAGAAATCGCCTCACTGCCGAGAATATGATTCAGCAAAGTGAAAGCATCCCTACCCTTTTCGAATGATGAAAAAGCCCTGCCACCCATCACGACATTACACTGGACATCATCCCTGTCAATAACTTTATCGAATTTGACATACGGCGTAACATGCTGTCTTTCATGGGACTGCGTCTTTAAAGGAGAGTTTCCGAAATACCTGCCACATAACGACATGAACTTTTTATCGGAAAGGTCGCCATCAGACCATAGCACTATTTCATTGTTAAGATAATTATTGGAGAAAAAATTTCTCACAATGTCAAGATTATCGGCAAAAACGTCGAGAGTCTGGGCAGTGCCGAGAATATTTCTGCCGAGGCTATGACCTGTGAAAAGGAAATTTTCGAAATCATCGTATATCACTTCCGACGGACTGTCGAAACACGACATTATTTCTTCCTTTATAACATTGATTTCCTTGCATATTTCTTTCTCGGGAAAAGTTGAATGGAAGAGCATGTCTGCAAAAATGTCCATGATTCGGGGATAATATTCTGACAGAAATGACACATGTACGCATGTATCTTCCTTAGTGGTATAAGCATTGACATCGGCTCCGATATTGTCAAGTCCGAGTGCCAACGACTTTGCGGAACGGTTCGAAGTGCCTTTGAACAAGGAATGTTCAACAAGGTGGGCGCATCCGTTTTCATTCTGCAGTTCATCTCTGGTACCGGTGTTGACTAAAATACCGAAATGAGAAACAGGACTGTTATGCTGTATGTGCAACACACGCAGGCCATTGTTTAGCTGTGATATATACATTATTATCAGTCATTTACATTATTAAAGAAAGACCAGATTTTATCTGTGGACGGATACGGTGCGACAACGCAAACAGGTTGTTTGGTTACAGGATGGACAAACTCCACCCTTCTGGCATGGAGTGAAATCGAGCCATCGGGATTTGAGCGTGGGGCACCGTACTTCAAATCTCCTTTGATGACACATCCGATAGAGGAAAGCTGTACCCTAATCTGATGATGACGGCCTGTAATCAGTTCAACTTCAACAAGATGATACCTTTCACTGCTCGCAAGACAATGATAATTCAACTCTGCACGCTGAATGTCTTTCCGACCATCGGTCTTATCTTCAGGAACGATATATGATTTGTTGCGCTTTTCATCTCTGAAAAGATAATTGACAAGTTTACCCTCAGCCGGCTCCGGCTTGGAGTATGTCACGGCATGATATGTCTTATGAAACTCACCGTTCCTGATCATTTCCGACATTCTTGCAGCAGCCTTACCTGTCTTGGCAAAGAACACGACACCGCTGACAGGGCGGTCAACACGGTGAATCACAGCTATATACACATTACCCGGTTTGTTGTATTTCTTTTTGATGTAGGCCTTCGCTTTGCTAAGAAGATCTTCGTCGTGACTGTTATCCTCCGCATTGGCACATTGACAGGTTTTTCGACGACTAAAAGATGATTGTCTTCGTAAAGGACAATCATCTTTTAGT
>CALFIZ010000204.1 GCA_937877575.1 uncultured Marinilabiliales bacterium
GTGCCCGTTGGCAGTGACCTGCTTTTCCTGCATGGCCTCAAGAAGCGCTGATTGCGTCTTGGGTGGAGTACGGTTGATTTCATCGGCAAGGATGATGTTGCTGAATACAGGTCCCTTGATAAATTTGAACTCTCTGTCCTTGTCAAGGATTTCAGAACCTACAATGTCCGATGGCATAAGGTCAGGTGTAAACTGGATTCTGTTGAAGGAAAGGTCTAATGCGTTAGCTATTGTGCTGATTAGCAGTGTTTTCGCTAATCCTGGAACACCAACGAGCAGTCCGTGCCCTTTGCTGAAAATTGCTATCAGGACATCGTCAATAACCTTTTCCTGTCCGACAATAGTTCTGCCTATTTCTGTTTTCAGTTTCTTATAGCCGGCGACAAATTCGTTAAAGTTTTCTATATTGTTGTTTTCCATATCTATATTTATTCATAATTATTCGTTTGACAGCCATTTTTTAAGGATGTTGCAATCTTTGTAGTTGTCTTTAATCATAACGTAGGTTTGAGCAGCCTTTTCCTTTACATAACTGGCGATGGCTTCGGTGCTTTTCTCATTCTCGGCAAGCGATTTCACTAAACTGTAGTCTGATTCAAGCGTGGCTTTGTGAGGTGTGGTCCTCGATTTGAGGTAGATTATCCTGTATGCGTCATTGCCTTCGGAATTCTGATAAGGCATTGGTTTTGAAAAACTTCCCGCTTCCATTTTGTCTATGGCGAAGAATAAGGACGGGTCCATGCTTCCGAGCTGCTGCGCATCGAAATACGTTGAACCTGTGTATGGATTGGATAAAATACCGCCACTGTTCTGTCCTTCATCGGAAAACTTCTTGGCCGCATCTTCAAACTTCATGGCAGTGTCTGCAGTCATGACGTTATATATGGAGTCGAGGTAACTTCTTGCGGATGCAAGTTCGTATGGGGACACTTTCGGACGGATGAGTATGTGAATCACGTCAATGTAATCACCTTTCCTGGATATCATTTTGATGATGTGGTAGCCGGCCTGGGTTTTGACTATATCGGAGATTTCACCGTTCTTCAAGGAGAAGGCGGCTGCTTCGAATTCAGTGTAGGTCTCTCCTCTGCCAACAGTTCCGATGGCACCGCCTTGTGAGGCAGAACCTTTGTCCTCGGAGTACAGGATCGCCATTGTCGCAAAGTCTTCACCGTTGATTATTCTCTGCCGTATGTCGGAAATCTTCTGATAAGCTTCGTCGAGCTCTTTGCTTCCGACTTTCGGCACTTTCACAATCTGTCCGATTTCGTACTGTGTTGGCACTTCCGGTATTTGTTCCCATGAAAGCGAATTGTAGTACTGCTTGACCTCGGTAGGCGTAACTTTCACATTTGCTGTGATTTTGCTTTTGACTGTTTCGGCAAGAAGCTGGTCGGCAATAGCCTCCCTGAAGTCTGTACGAATGTCATCAAGTGTTTTTCCGTAGAAATCCTCCAGTTTTTCTTTGGAGCCGAACTGCTGTACAAAATACCTTATACGGTTCTCCAGTTCCATGTCAATCTGCGAGTCGCTTACGGTTATTGAGTCTAACTCTGCCTGCGTCAACAACAGTTTCTGGAACAGAAGCTCGTCAAAAATCTCACACCTGGTTATTGATGGCATCTGAGGACTGTATTGGAGATACGCCGTCTCCACGTCCGACAGGAGTACTATTTCTGAACCGACAATACCTATGACTTCCTCAACAACCGTATTGCTGCTTTGGGCAATGCATATTGTTGATAGGCAAAAGGTTAAGATGATTGTCGCGATTTTGTTAGGTTTCATGTGACTAATATATTTCAATGTTGTTGTTATCAAGAGCAGCTTTGTACAGCTTATCATCATTTTCCTCTACAATCTGTTTCTTTTTTTTGTTGATGATGATGTTGCGGATATTGTCTTTAACGTAATCGAGTGGTGAAATATTACCGGAAGGGATATAATCGGCAATATAAATGATATATCTGTTGATGTCATTGTTTATGTCGAAGAATACCTTGCCATTAGCAACTTGATTTTCTGTAATCTGTTGATTGTATGGTAATATCTTGTTGACATAATCAAGTGTATGCCAGTCTTCGTCAAAATTGGCGTTAATGGCGAAATCGTTTGAAAACTTCACCAGTTCATCTATGTCAAGCGAGTCTTTGGAGGTGAGATATTGCCTGAAGAAATTGCTTTTTGTGTTGTTGTTGGCGGGAATAATCAGGTATTTTGTCTTGATTATGCATTCCGACAGTGTGAAATTGCTTGGATAGTGGTCATAGTACGACTCTATTTCAGCGTTGGAAACTGTGATTTTCCCTTTTGAGTCGATTACGTGATTGTTGTAGTTATAAAGTATCAGTGACTGTCGGTAGTTGTCGATTAGCTCATCTACCTGCTTCATGTCATCAGCATTGAGGTTTTTTTCGGCAGTATGCAGGGTCACTTGGTTGCGGACCCAGGATGCAATATAAGATTTTGCAAGTTGGATGCTGTCTTTGGAAGTCACACCCTCCGGGAAAATATCCTCAAAATCTGACAGGTAAAGATAATGCTGATAGACTCTTGCGACAGGAACCTCTTCTTTGTTGTCAGCATGTGAGCAGGCGACTGTCATCATGATAATCAATGCAGCAGGAAGTATGAAATAACTCTTCATACAACATTATCTTAATTTGTTCAGTTCGCTTTGGTTGATTTCGACCTGATATTTGTTTCTCAGTTCCTTTATCCATTCCTTCTCCAGATAGTCCTGATAATCAGATATTACCATTCCTTTACATTCGTCAAATGTCTTAAAACCGGCAGGAAGGATTTCATAAATTCTCACTAAATAGTTGTTGCCGTCAACGGTTACGAGTTTTGACAGGCCTTTCTTGTGAGGAACTGCATCAATGACGGCATTTGAACCGAATTCGTATGTCCCGGTATCCATCATGATTCTGTAGGACTTTGATTTGGCATTGACAGTCTTCACAATTTCTCTGTCTTCGGTTTTTTTCTTGACGAGCTTCCTGACCTGTTTCTCGGCGTCTGGGTCAATGATTTTGAACTCTGTGGCTTTTGCGCGGTCTTTCCAGAAATAATGTAACCTGTTGTTGTTGTAGTAGTTTTTCAGACCTACCGTATCGGTTGTGGATTTGTTCCATACCTTCTCTTCGTTGATGTTGAAAAGCAGAATGCCGTCGTGATATTCCTGTAGCAAAAGACGATATTCCGGATACTGCTCTGCAAGTTTGTCCTTTTCAATGTTGAGCAGGCAGTCATTTACATAATTGCTGTACAACGTTCTTACGGATGCACTGCTCTTTTCTGTGTTCTGGTCTTGTACTTTGTTGATATACTTTGCAAAATCGCTCTGATTGAATGATTGACCGGCACAGGAGAACAGCACCTTGTCATTTTCAACTTCAAGGGAGTTGAGCCTGTCGAAGCTTTCAAGGATTGTAGGAATGAAATTCTCCAGATTATCTACATTTTCCGTAAAGTTATATTTTGTACGCAGTTTGTCGCATAATGATTTGACTTCCAGTGACATCCTGTCGCTTTGTGCAACTTTGTGCCTGATTTTGTCGATTTCTTTATCGTAGGGGCCAAAGCCTTCTTTGCTTGTGAGTTTCACTATATGGCATCCGTAGATGGAGAAGAATGGCTTGGAAACATCGCCCGGATTGTCAAGTTTTGTTATTGCTTCAATGAAATTTGATTCAATCTGGTTGCAGGTGAAAGGAATGAGTTTGCCGCCATCTTCGGAAGATGTTTTGTCTTCGGAGTATTTTTTTGCTGCCTCTTCAAATGTCATTCCGTTCATTATTGAATCGTAAATGCTTGTTGCATAACTCATTACTTGGACGGAATCATTATGGGTGTGACTTCCAGGAACTCTTAGAAGAATGTGTGAGACGGTACACTTGCCCATAGCAGGCTGGCGGTCGGTAACGTAGATTATGTGATAGCCATAGTTGGTTCTGACAGGCATTGACACTTCGCCGACTTTAGTCTGAAATGCAACGTGCTCGAAAGGATATATCATGTTGAAGGCTGTGAAATAGCCTAAATCCCCTTTGTTTGCAGGATATTTGCGGCCCTGGTATTCACGGTCTCTTGCAGAAGGGTCGTCGGAATACTTGAATGCAAGCTCGTTGAAGTTTTCGCCTTTGAGTGCCTTGTCGCGAAGTTCCATGATTCTGTTCCATGCGGCTACCGTATCTTTGCCGAAGGCGTTTTTGTCAAGATTTACGAGAATGTGACTTGCACGAATGTCGTATCTTGAGTTTTCGTATGCTTCTTCCACGAGCATCTCATTTGCAGCACTGTCAACGAGATAGGGCTTTGCGAGCTGGTCTCTGTAGCCGCTGAGTTCATCAATGAAGGAAGGATTCTTGTCCAAACCTAAATCTTCCGCTTCTTTGACTTTCAGCTTGAAGTTGATAAACAGCTGCATGTATTCGTCAATAGTTATCTTGTCTTTGTCATTGGTGGTGTTTTTCTTATACATTGCCACGAAATCATCGGTCGGGATTTTTTCTCCGGCGATGGTGACTATGGTCTGAGCTGAGACTGATGCGGTTATAGACAGCAGAATTGCTGGTAGCAGTAAGTGTTTGATTTTCATGTTATCTTGAATAGTTAGGGGCTTCACGGGTGATGTAGATGTCATGTGGATGACTTTCATTCATGCCGGAAGATGTTATTTCTATGAATTTTGCTTTTTGTAATTCGGCTATGTTGCGTGAGCCGGTGTAGCCCATACCCGCACGAAGTCCGCCGACAATCTGAAGGATAACTTCCGAGAGGAAGCCCTTGTAAGGCACTCTGCCGGAAATGCCTTCCGATTCCATTTCCGTGGAATTGAAACAGGCAATACATTCTTTTTCCGTCAGGCTATCCGTCCAACGGAATACGTCTTCATAAAGATTGATTGGTGTCCGTTTAGAACAGAGAAAAAGTGTCTTCTCCCTGTGCATCAACTCTTGATTACCTTTCGTCTCAATGATCTGCATTGACTGTCTTCATTTAAGATTCTCCGCCACCATCTCCCCCCACCCGAGTCTGTTCAGTCCTGTTCCACCCAAATCAGTTTGTCGGTGTCGTAGCCGCG
>CALFIZ010000205.1 GCA_937877575.1 uncultured Marinilabiliales bacterium
CGAATGTGACAAGCACCACGTGGCAGAGGGTCATAACTTCATTAGTGTCAACATTCACTAATCGCTGATGCATTTTTATGCTGCTGTTGCCGAGTTCATAGACTTCTGTTTCACATACAATATTATCATGGATATGAATCGATCTTTTGAAGTCAATTTCAATGTGGACAACTATCAAATCAAAAGTCAGCCAGTTGATTTTCATTCCGAAGACATGCTCAAAATATTGTGTTCGACCATAGTCGAGAAGATGACATTGGGAGCCGTTGTTTACATGGTTAAACGGGTCAAGGTCACATAACCTTATTTGTATTGGACAGGAAAACATGATAATCAAAAAGTTACATTAATACTTATAGGCGTTGCGCAGTTTTGCTATTTCATCGGCGAACCCCGACAGATCATCGTTAGGGGTTTCAAGGTAGAAAGGCAGATGACAGAGTCGCGGGTTGTTGGTTACACGCGACAGGGCGTCAAATCCTATTGTGCCCTCCCCTATTTTCGCGTGGCGGTCCTTATGGCTTGAAAACGGATTCTTGCTGTCGTTAAGGTGAATGGCTTTCAGCCGGTCAAGTCCGACAACAGCATCAAATTCATCTAATATTCCTTCAAGGTTGTTTGCGACATCGTAGCCTGCGTCATTGACATGGCAGGTGTCGAGACATACGCCGAGATGGTCGTTCAATTTCACTCCGTCGATAATCCTGCGCAGTTCTTCAAATTTGCTTCCGACCTCGGAACCTTTACCCGACATGGTTTCAAGAAGAACGGTAGTGTGCTGGTCAGGCTGAATAATCTGATTCAGAAATCCCATGATGATTTCAATAGCCGCATCGACACCCTGCCCGACGTGACTGCCGGGGTGAAAGTTGTACATGTTACCCGGGACATATTCCATTCTCAGCATGTCGTCTTTCATGACCATTAAGGCAAAGTCCCTGACTCTTGGGTCGGCGGAACAAGGATTCAGCGTGTAGGGTGCATGTGCAAGTATCTTTGTGAAATTGTGTTCTTTAGAAAACTGAAGAAATCTTTTCACATCATCTTCATCGATATCCTTGGCCTTTCCGCCGCGCGGATTGCGGGTGAAAAACTGAAAGGTGTTGGCATTAATTGAAACAGCATCTTTTGCCATTTGCATGAAACCGTTCGCAGCCGACAGATGACAACCTATATTTAGCATTTTACATTGTATTTGAAAATGCAAAGATAGCACAATTACAAGTTCCATATTCGGAATCAAAATAAAAAATTCAAGACAAACCCGGATCAAAACTGGTTACAGTCAAAAACATATCTTATCAACAAAAAATATTAAATTTGCATTTTTGAAGAAAATGAATTCAAGGAGACAATTATGAGTCAGATAAAGCAACTACTGTCGCAGAAGAACAACATCAACATCTTTGTCCATCTGCTGTGCTGGATTATAATATTCGCCACGCCGCTTGTTTTCCTTGAAAGGAATGCAGAAGGATACATCGTATGGAGGGATTATCTGTCTCACATTTCGGTCCCCATATCCTTTCTGATACTTTTTTATGCCAACTACTCGATTTTCACTCCGAGTTTCATATTCAACAACGATATGGATATGAACAAAAAAATAATCTATTTTGCCAGTTTCAACATATATATGATTCTTCTTGCCAACCTGTTCATTTTCTTTTGGGAAGGGCAGTTCGGGCCGAATGGTTATGATGACGACCATCTGATACTTGCACATCCGATAGGTTTTTTCTTGCGCAACACATCACTCTGCATAGTCTGTGTATTAGTGAGCGTGCTGTTGCGGGCCAGCGCCGATATAAACATAATGTACGAAAAGATGAAGGAAGTGGAAAAAGCCAAGACTGAGGCTGAATTGCAAAATCTTAAAAGTCAGTTCAATCCGCATTTTCTGCTTAATACCCTCAACAACATCTACTCATTGATTCAGTTCGACACGGAAAAGGCCCAGAGTGCCGTAAGCGACCTCAGTGACCTTTTAAGATACGCTCTCTATGACAGCAGGCAGGAATTCGTGCCGCTAATCAAAGAAGTTGATTTCATAAAGGATTATATCGAACTGATGAAAATCAGGCTCGACGAAAATTCCATCGTAACCGAAAATTTTGATGTCCGCTCGGAACAAACGATGATAGCTCCCATGTTATTCATTTCATTGATAGAAAATGCCTTCAAACACGGGGTGTCGAATGAAGAGGATAATTTTATTGATATTTCAATCTCGGAATCATACGACAGTAAAACCGTTACATGTTCCATTTCAAACAGTTATCACCCTAAGGACAATTACGACAAGAGCGGTTCGGGAATTGGTCTCGAACAGGTAAGGCGGCGTCTTGAGTTAATTTATCCTAATCGTTACACTTGGAATCAGTCCATAACCCAAGACAATAAAGTTTACAAATCAGAAATCACAATTTCCCTATAATCATGAACTGTATTATAATCGATGACGAACCATTGGCGTTGAAACTCATTGAGAGTTATGTAAAAAAAACAGAATTCCTCACTTTGATGGGGAAATACAGCAGTGCGATTCAGGCAATGAAAAAGATGGAAATCGAAGATGTTGACCTGATATTCCTTGACATACAGATGCCGGATTTGAACGGAATCGACTTCGCAAAGAATATAAACCCCAAGTGTGAAATAATTTTCATTACCGCTTTCCAACAATATGCAATTGACAGTTTCAAAGTTAATGTGGTTGATTATCTTTTGAAGCCTGTGTCTTACGACAATTTCCTTAAGGCTGCCAAGAAGGCATATAATCTGCATGAGCTAATGAAACATTCGCAAGAAATTCAATATCAGACAAATGAAGTCACCCCACATGAAATCGTGCAACAGGATGAGCAGGTCGGAGAAAACACCAATGATTCATTTTTCATCAAGAGCGGGCACAAGGTTGTTCATTTGTATTACAATGATATAAATTACATTGAAAGCATTAAGGATTATGCCAAGATATATACAAAAAATGATGAATTTCCTATAGTCACGCTTACAACAATGAAAGCATTGGAGGAAAAGTTACCTCACAATATGTTCATGAGGGTTCACCGTTCATATATCATAAGAAAAGACTGTATCAAACTCATCGAGCACAATAACATTATCCTTGGGGATGTATATGTGCCAATCAGTCTGACGCATCGCAATGAAGTGAAAAAGTTCCTTGGAATAAAATAGCAACCGTTGATTATTAATTCATACGGATGATATAAGGTGATGTTTTGTCATCTCGGAATAATCTCCGTTCTTCTATTGAGGCTTCTACCCTCCTCTGATTCGTTTGAAGCGATAGGCTTTGTTGCACCGAATCCTTTGTAAGTCAGGCGTGATGCCGGGATTCCCATTCTTACAAGATAATCATAAACAGTTTGGGCGCGCTTTTCTGAAAGTTTTTGGTTATAGCTGTCTTCACCTGCATTGTCGGTGTGTCCGCAAATATCAAATGAGAGTGTTGCGTTGTCCTTCATCATCTTGACTATTCTGTTCAACTCGGGAAATGATTCGGATTTCAGCTCATAGCTGTCGTATTCAAACTGCACATTGTTTATTATCATGGGCTTCCCTATTTCAAAAGGTTGCATTCGGACAACAATTGAGTCGGTATCATGTTCTATCAATGCTGAATAAAACATGTAATCCGGAGCCACGACGGTAATCCCGTAACTGCCGGATGTTTTCAAGCAGACAATAAATTGTCCGTATTCATCTGAATTTGATACAATTCCGTTAATGGTTCCATCATTGTATTCCGTCAAATCAATACGTACATCTGAAATGGGGTTGCCGGTTGATGCATCGATGACCACACCGGGTTTGCAGACCGTAGGCACAGGTTTCACAACTTCAGGAATATCGAAAGACATGATGTCATAGTTATCACTAAGGCCGTTGACAGTCGAAATATACCCTCTTTTGCCGGACGGACTGACCACGAAATTCATCTGGTCACTGAAATCGTTTATCGGGTATCCGAGATTGGTTGCAACCGTGTCGTATTGGAGATTAATCATCCAAAGGTCAAGTCCTCCGAGGCCATTCGGACGGTCGGATGAAAAATATAATGTGACACCGTCGAAATGAATAAATGGAGACAGCTCTTTAAACTCGGTATTGATATGATTTCCAATATTTTCAGCTTCTGAAAATGTTCCGTCATCATTAAGTCGTGTGAACCAGATGTCTTCTTCGCCGTAACCTCCGGGGCGGTTGCTGGAAAAGAAGAGGGTGCGCCCGTCGGAGGACATGCAAGGCTGTGACTCCCAATACTTCGAATTGACGGATGGTCCAAGGTTCTTGGGGGTTGACCATCTGTGTTCGCTCAGACGTTTTGAATAATACAAATCACAGCTTCCCATGCCGTCTTCACGTCCGCACGCGGTAAAAAACATTATGCTTCCATCTGGTGACAGCGTCACTGCCCCCTCATTGCCTTCCAAAGTCAGCAGGTCATTGATTGATTCTGTTATATCAAACTGATTATCATTAATATCCTCACGTTTTGCCAACATTATGTCCTCATTGGCGAATCCTCTGACCGAATGTCGGCGCGTGAAGAACAGGGTGGTTTCATCTGATGACAGTGCATTGATGAATTCGTCATTGTTGGTGTTGATTAACGAATCGAAATAGATGTTAGTGATTTCGTATTTGCTGTCAACGAATTTCTGTGCGATTATGCAGGCATTGCGCAATGAATCGGCATACTGACGTTTGGACTTGACTTTTACATGATTGAGATAGTTGTTGAAGGCGTCGGCTGCTGAATTGTATTCACCGCATCGCATGAACTGCCGTCCAGCATTAAGATACAGTGAAACACGTGTTGTATCGATAGCGGCGGTATTGATATTTGTCACCGCGGCATCTTTGAATTGCTTCAGTGAAGTCAGGATGTCAGCCTTGAGCAGTCGCGCGTCAATGTAACAGCTGTCTGTTGCAAGACAGTCGTTCACGCGTAGGATTGCATTGTTCAAGTCATTGTTATGGAAATCAGCAAGAGCCTCATTATAAAGCCTTTGTGCTTTCCTTGAAGGTTTCGGTTGTGCGCAGAGCGTTGTATTAGTGAGAGTTGCAATTATGACCGTGATGATCACAATGTTTGTCTTCGCAATCACATTCATCGTTGTCGCAGTTGTCACAGTCACCGTCAGTCAGATGACGATATTTGTTTTTATATGCTGTCATGGTATTGAGAAGCAGTCCCGTAATTGTCATCGGGCCAACTCCGCCCGGCACAGGGGAAATCCAGCCGGCAATTTTTGAAACTTCATCATAATCCACGTCGCCTACCAGTTTGAAACCTGATGGTTTTTCAGGTGCCTCCACCCTGTTGGTACCCACATCGATAACCACGGCACCCGGTTTTACCATGTCAGCGGTTATGAAATTAGGTTTGCCTATGGCAACGATAAGGATATCGGCTTTGCGGCATATCTCAGCCATATTTGCTGTCTTGCTGTGGCAGAGTGTGACGGTGCAGTCTCCGGGATAGCCTTTCCTTGAGAGGAGAATGCTGACAGGTGTGCCCACAATGTTGCTGCGTCCCACAACCACACAGTTTTTGCCGACAGTTTCAATTTTATAGTATTCCAGAAGTTTAAGTATGCCGAATGGTGTTGCCGGAAGGTAAGCAGGTTCTCCGGAGACCATCTTGCCGATATTTACCGGATGGAATCCGTCAACGTCTTTGGAAGGGTCTATTGCGTTGATTATTACATCCTTGTCGATATGTGGCGGCAGCGGGAGCTGTGGCGGGAGCAGATCTTATCAATGATATATGGGGACTGAAATGGGATTATGTCATGGGAAAAAGTATATCTGATTCTGAATCTGTAAATGGCGGAACAGGCATGGATATTAATGAAAATCCGAGTATGGCAGAGGTGATTGCAAAGGCTGGTGTGCCGTGTTGTCTGATGCATAATCGGGCAAAGAGAAGTGTATGTGAAGAGAATAATGGTTTACATAACGCATTGAAAGGGGCTGATAAAGATGGCAGTTTACATAATGCAAAACTGAATGATATGGATAATCCATTTGGATATAATAATTTCATTGAGGATGTGATATCAGATATGCGGGAAAGCATTGATATCGCATTAAAAGCAGGAATTTCTACGGATAACATTATGATAGACCCGGGAATTGGTTTTGCAAAGAACTTGCAGCAGAATCTTGTTATGATGAATCATTTATACGAATTATGTAAACTTGGATATCCCGTACTTCTCGGCACATCGAGAAAGTCCATGATCGGACTTACCCTTGATCTTCCTGTGGAGCAGCGGGAGGAGGGAACAATTGCAACATCTGTAATCGGGTATCATGCAGGG
>CALFIZ010000206.1 GCA_937877575.1 uncultured Marinilabiliales bacterium
AGTCAAGCTGCTGACAGAGGTATCCCTCCGCTTGGACCAGCTTATAATCGACCACCTCACCATTTTTTACAACCGGCACTATCTCCGGATTGACAAAACCGCCGTAAGGTTTGAGACCAAGGGCCTGGTAGCGTTCCACGACCTCCTTGTGGAGGACGGGATCTATGTCGACTGCGTAGGTTTCGACAAGGGCCTTGCCTGCAAGGAAGTCTCCTTCCGACTTGATTCTCTGGACTTCAGCGAGGAGTTGTCCGAGAAGTTCGCGCATTTTATCGTAGTCGTTGATTTTGACGTAGGTCTTGCCATCTTTCTGAAATTTCGAAATTACGTTGTGGTTGAGTCCGTGCTCATAAACCCAGTTAGAGATGAGTGCGCGGTTTCTCATGTGGGCTTCTTCAATGTTTTTACCGGGCTGGATTCTTGTCAGCTGCGATATTATGCCGTTGCGTATATATGCGTCATATTCAGCTTTATAAGCCTCCATGTCAGGAACGAGTCCTAATTCGAGAAGTTTTGGGTCGGCGAGGTAGTAAAGAGCGAAAAGATCAGCCCTTGCCTCTTCCAGTGTTGACTGATTCTCAAGCAGTGACGTCGGGCTGACTCCTGGGAGAAGCTGTCCGCTGGCGTGGCCGAGACATTCGTGAAGGTCGGTGTGAAGGTTGTCGGTGAGGTAACCGTATTTTTTGTTTCTTTCGATTTCCTCCGTGTCGGCGGCAAATTCTTGAAGAGTGCCTCCAACCTGCTGGGCAGCCTGGTCGTATGCGTATGTCAGGTTGGTGATAGTCACTGACTTTGAACCGTAATCCTTCCTTATCCAGTCGGCATTAGGCAGATTGATTCCAATAGGAGGAGAAGGGTAGTTGGCGCCTCCGAGAGCAACGCTGTTTATTGCCTTGGCAGTTACGCCCTTGACCTCTTTTTTCTTGAAACGCGGATCAACAGGATTGTTGTCCTCGAACCATTGTGCATTTGCACTTATAAGTTCGGTCACCTTGGTCTCCTCGAAATCCTTGAAATTGACGATGGCTTCCCATGTCGCCTTGCGTCCCAACGGGTCGTCATAATCTTCAATGAAACCGTTGACGTAATCTACAGTCGGCTCGGTGTTCTGTGCCCATACGATATTGTATTCATCCCATGTGGTCAAATCACCTGTCCTGTAATATTCTATAAGCAGGTCAATCTCATGTCTCTGCGTATCGCTTTCAGCAAACTGTTTCGCCTTTTCAAGGTTCTCAATTATCTTTGCTATGTAATTGCCGTATAAGCCGTCAAGTTTGTAGGTCTTTTCAACTATTTTGCCGTTTTCCCTGACTAATTTTGAATTGAGTCCCTTGGATATGGGATGCTCCGGGTCGGGGACAGCCATTCTGTCGTAAAAATCATTGACTTCCTTGGCAGTTACATTTTCGTAGAAATTGACTGCTGATTCTGCAACCATATCTTTGGCTGAGGAATTGTTTCTTGAGGCTGCAACTGCGGGATTAAAGATGATTGTGCATAAACTGTCGATGAATGTCTCTTTGTCGCCAATACGGGCAACCAACGAGCTTTTGCTGTTGTCAATGAGCATTCTGAAGTATTCTTCGGTAAATTCAGGAGTGAATTTGTCGTTTGAATAGTGATGGTGAATACCGTTGGCAAACCATATTTTTTTGAGATATTTCTCAAATGCCAGCCATTGCGCATCGCTCCTGTCGCCCTCGTATGAAGTGTAAATCCCTTCGAGTGTGCGGCGTATGGTAAGGTTGTGCTTGTAGTATTGGTCAGTGGTTATGTCCCTTCCCCAATAAGCGGCCTCGCTAAGATAATAAACGAATTGTTTCTGATTGAGTGAAAGGCTATCCCAGTCGGGAACCTGATAACGCATTATGCGGATGTCGTCGAACTGGTCAACCTGCCATTTGAAACTGGTGTCTGGCTTAGGCTGCTCGAAATTCTTTTTATTATTGCAACTTGTTGTAATAGATATAATTGCTATAATCATAATTGATCTTGATAATGATTTCATTTTATGTTTTTTTTAGTTGTAAAGTTGAGAGTTGGCTATTTTCATTTCATTGACAAGATGGCTTGCGCCGGCGAATTTGTCTATGATGAACAGGACATAGCGTATATCGACAATTATGTTGCGGCAGACGTTCGGGTCGTAAATGATGTCACTCATAGTGCCTTGCCAATTGCGATCGAAATTGAGGCCGATAAGTTCACCTTTGGCGTTTATTACAGGTGAACCTGAATTGCCGCCGGTTGTGTGATTGGATGCTATAAAACAGGTGTGCATTGTCCCGTCTTTGTCGGCATAACGGCCGTAATCTTTGTTGCGCCATAATTCCTTCAGCTTGTCTTCGACCACATAGTCGTAAATGTTCGGGTCTTCCTTTTCAATAATGCCGTCAAGAGTGGTGAAATAATCGTATCTTACAGCGTCCATAGGTTTGAAGCCTTCGACTTTTCCGTAGCTGACACGCAAGGTGAAATTGGCATCAGGATAAAATTTTCTGTCTTCTTCAAATTCCATCTGAGCCTTCATGTAATAGTGCATTACGCTGTCGATATTATTCTGATATTCAGCTATCTGCGGTCTGATACCATTGTATTTCTCTATCATTTCGGTAAAAATCACATAGCATGGGTCTTTCTCGAGGGTTTTGTATTTCTTCGCACTGTAGTTGTCGAGAAATGCATAAAACTTTGTGCTGTCACTAAGCAGTGATTTTTTGAAAATATAGTCGGCGTATGCTTCGAAATCGCCTTTGTATTTGTTTCTTATGGTGGTGAAGAATGACGGCATGAATTTCATGTCAACGTTGCTGTAAAATATTTCGAGCATCTGTGGACAGATTTCCCTGTCAATGTCCTTGTTGTAGTCTTTATAGAAGGATTTAGCCTGATTCCTAAGCGTTTCAACGAGTTTGGCTATCTTTTCATTGTCAGGCCTGTCAGCTTTGGAAGCCGTAATCAGTTTTGTGTAATTTCCTGAAAATGAGATTATTTCAGTACCTATGCCGGCTTCTGAAATGTACCTCATCGTCTTTCTGTAAGGGCGTATTTCCTGGTAATATTTTTCTAATGACGAGTTTATAGTTGAATACTCTTTGTGTGATTTATCGGCCCATTGCTGGAAGGCTTTTTCGTAGTCCTTTTTCATCTGGATGCCGTCAACGTTCTGTATGCCAAGTGACTGGCCAATCATTTTTTTCCATCCGTTGGCGATGCCGGCAATCTTGTTGGCATATTGGATGCGTATCTGCGGTGATTTTTCGGAATATGCTTTCATCACGGCAAGTTTCTTGTCTCTGATGTTGATAACTATCGGGTTTTCAACTTCGATAGTGTTATACACATAACCGGAATGCTCGTATTCGTTGGTTCTTGCTGGATATCCGAAAACCATCGTGAAATCTCCTTCGTTTACGCCTTCGAGACTGATGTTTAAATAGTATTTTGGCTGGTATGGCTTGTTGTCAGGAGAGTATTCGGCAGGATTGTTGTCCTTGTCAACATAGATTCTGAAAATTGAAAAGTCACCTGTATGGCGTGGCCACATCCAGTTGTCGGTGTCGCCGCCGAATTTTCCGATATTTGAAGGTGGGGCGCCAACGAGACGTACGTCCTTGAATTCTTCGAATATTATCAGAAAGAACTGGTTGCCTTTATAATACGACTCCACAGACCCTTGATAATGAGTGCCAGCGGTTGCTTCCTTGATGATTTTCTGTGATTCGGCTTCAATGGCTTTTTCTCTTTCAGCCTGCGTCATCTTATCGTTGACCGCATTGTTGATACGCTCGGTGACATCCCGCATTTCAACCATCAGATTTGTGGTAAGTCCCGGGCATGGCAGCTCTTCGCTGTTGTCTTTTGCCCAAAAGCCGTCAGTAAGGTAGTCATGGTCAATGGCGCTGTGGCGCTGTATGCTTCCGTAGCCGCAGTGATAATTAGTAAGCAGGAGCCCCTTGTTTGAGACCACCTCGCAGGTGCATCCGCCACCGAAAAGCATTACCGCATCTTTCATTGACGCATGGTTTATAGAATAAATGTCCTCGGCGGTGATTTTCATTCCCATCTCCTGCATATCCTTTTCATTGAGATACTGAAGAAGAATCGGAAGCCACATTCCGTCATTGGCTAAGACGGAAAAACTTGTCATTAATGCTATTAAAGCAATGGATATTAGTCTTTTCATATATGATATTTTTATTTTTTTCAAAACCTGCAAAGATAGTTCTTTAATTCAGAATTATGAAATCGGAAATCAAAATTCAGATTATTTTTTGCTAACTTTGCAGACTGAATCAGTTGTTGCTGCAAAACAATATCATAAACAATAAATGACAGTTCATATCGCTATTCCCATCCTGCGTGAGTTTTCAAATATCCCTCACTTGATTTCAGATATGGAATGTCAGGATTATAACGATATAAGATGCTGGTTTTGTGTGAATAATCCGGAAGAATGGCATGAAGACGTCACCCGTGCTGCCGATTTGGAAGACAATCGTAAAACACTTGATTATCTTAATGGTATGGGTGAAAAATATACTGTTATAGACAAATCGTCTCAGGGTAGGGCGTTTCCTTTGAAGAACTCAGGAGTCGGATGGGCGCGAAAGGTCTTGTTTGACGAGATAGCTGCTGTGGTAGATGATAATGATTTGATAATCAGCATGGACGCTGACACCCGTTTCGGTATGGACTACGTTTCATCAGTGGCGCAAAATTTCAGTCGCCATAGAAACGTCATGGCTTTATGTGTCCCGTATTGCCATCCTTTGACCGGTGATGAAAAGCAGGACTTCGGGATTCTCCGTTATGAGCTGTATATGCGCCATTATATGGTTAACATGCTCAGAATCAATAACCCGTATGCTTTTACGGCACTCGGTTCGGCAATGGCTTTTCCTGTAAAATCTTATCGCAAGGTCAGAGGCATTACTCCACGTCAGTCGGGAGAGGACTTCTATCTTCTTCAGAAATTCAGAAAAAGCGGTGAACTGCTCTTATGGAATGATTCCCATGTCTATCCGATGGGACGCTGCTCCGACCGTGTGGCTTTCGGAACGGGCCCTGCTTTGATAAAAGGTTTAAACGGCGACTGGTCATCATATCCTTTCTACAATCCACAATTATTTGATGAGGTGAAACAGACATTCGATTCGTTCGGTAGTTTGTATCATGCTGATATTGAAATGCCTATGACTCAGTTTTTGAAGAATGTATTCAAGACGGATGACCTGTGGTCACCTCTAAGAAAAAACTATACAACCGAAAAGGCGTTCATTCATGCCTGTATGGTAAAAGTGGATGCCCTGCGAATACTTCAATATTTAAGGTATAGGCAACAGTTTGTAGGGACTTATTCTGTAGAAATCACACAGGCTGAGCGTGAACGCCTGTATCATATTGAGAATGAGCTTCGTAAAAGTCATGACAATATAATCCAATAAGTTATTATTTTAGCAATTCACTCTTAACATGTATGTAATCTTAGG
>CALFIZ010000207.1 GCA_937877575.1 uncultured Marinilabiliales bacterium
AGCTTGCCGTCGTGGATACGCAGCGAACCGCCGCCTACCTCCACGCCGTTGCACACGAAGTCGTAGGCCACGGCACGCACTTTCTCGGGCGCAGTGTCAAGCAGGGGAATGTCGTCAGGATTGGGCAGCGTAAACGGATGGTGCGTGGCCATGAGCCGCTGTTCCTCGTCGCTCCATTCAAAGAGCGGGAAATCGACAACCCAAAGCGGTGCGTATGTGTCATGAGGACGCAAGCCAAGTCTGTTACCCATTTCAAGACGAAGGTCGTTCATCTGCTTGCGGACCTTCATAATGTCATCGCCACTGAGAATCAGCATCAAATCACCCGGATTTGCACCGACGGTCTGTGCCCATTTTGCGAGGTCGTCCTGTGAATAGAATTTGTCAACTGAAGACTTGAAGGTGCCGTCAGCATTGCATTTAACATAAACAAGTCCCTTAGCGCCCGTCTGCGGACGTTTTACAAAGTCAGTCAAACCGTCAAGTTCCTTGCGGGTATATTCGGCACAGCCCGGTGCGGCGATTGCTATCACAGCCTTGGCATCGTTGAACACGCTGAAAGTGCTTGTCTTCACAATATCAGTAATTTCCACGAATTTCATGCCGAAACGGATATCCGGCTTGTCGCTGCCGTAATATTTCATAGCATCAGCCCAAGTCAGGCACGGAAAGTCATAGTCGAAATCAATGCCGCGAACTACCTTGAACACGTGTTTCATCATGCCTTCAAACATCTGTAAGACATCCTTCTGTTCCACAAACGACATTTCGCAGTCGATTTGAGTGAATTCAGGCTGACGGTCAGCGCGGAGGTCTTCATCCCTGAAGCATTTCACAATCTGGAAATAGCGGTCTATACCGGCGACCATGAGAAGCTGTTTGAACTGCTGCGGTGACTGCGGCAAAGCGTAAAACTGTCCCTGGTTCATACGTGAAGGCACTACGAAGTCGCGGGCACCCTCAGGGGTTGACTTGATGAGGAATGGGGTTTCCACTTCAAGGAAGTTACGGTCACTGAGGTAGTTACGTACCTCATGGACAACTTTGTGACGCAGGATAAGGTTATTTTTCACACAATCGCGGCGGATGTCAAGATAACGGTATTTCATTCTCAGTTCATCACCGCCGTCGGTATCGTCTTCAATGGTGAAAGGCGGTACTTTTGAAGTGTTGAGTATTTCAATGTCGGAAACTATTATTTCGATGTCACCGGTAGGCATATTGGCATTTTTGTTCGAGCGTTCGGCGACCATGCCCTTGACTTTGATGACATATTCCCTGCCGAGGGAGTCAGCCACATCAAAAAGATGGGACTGTGTTTCAAAATTGAAGGCGAGCTGGGTGACGCCGTATCTGTCGCGGAGGTCGATAAACATCATTCCGCCAAGTCTGCGGACTTTCTTTACCCATCCGCATAAAGTCACTTCTTTATTGACATCGGTGATTCTAAGTTCACCACAAGTATGAGTTCTAAGCATATCTCAAAAATTTTGCAAAGGTAATATTTTTATTTGAAATTGAATCACGATAAGATGCTGTACCTGTATGCATCAAGTTTTATAAAAATGAAGAGCAGTATTGTGGTTGCGAGCAGGGACGAACCGCCGTAACTGACAAATGGCAACGGAATGCCGATAACCGGCATCAATCCTATTGTCATGGCGATATTGATGAATACGTGGAAAAACAGGATTCCGACCACGCAATACCCGTAAATCCTGCTGAACGGCGATCGCTGCCGTTCAGCCATCAGAATAAGTTTAAGCAATAAGGTGAAATAGACAGCCATAAGCAGGAAACTGCCCAAAAAGCCTGTTTCTTCCGCCAAAGTGCAGAAAATGAAATCAGTATGTTGTTCAGGCACAAAATCCATCTTAGTCTGTGTGCCCTGGAGATAACCTTTTCCGACCCAATGTCCCGACCCAATGGCAATTTTCGACTGGTAAAGATTGTAGCCTACTCCCCTATTGTCTTCAATTTTCCCGAGGGTTACCATGATACGGTTACGCTGATGCTGCTCAAGAATATTGTCAAAAGCCCATTGTTCGGCAAAAATCCATCCGACCGAAACAACGAATATTATTATGATTGTCAGCAATATCCCTTTATTTTTGCGGAAAATGACATATCCAATCAGCAACAATGCTGAAATAACAGCAATCATTATATACTTATCGACAAGAAGGGCTATCACCGAAACAGCGATAAGATACAGGATGGCAATAACCAAAGTCATTGAAAAGCCTTCCCTGAAGAGTGGGATGACAAAGGAAAGGAACACCATTGCCGACCCGGCATCCGGCTCAAGCATAATCAGGGCAATTGCAAGCAGGATAAACAAAAAAACCGGCAGTTGTTTCATAAAACTCTGGCCATAGAAGCCCTTGCTGCTAACATATTTCGAGACTGCCAACGCCGTGCCGAACTTGGCGAACTCGGAAGGCTGGATGCTGAAACCGCCGAAATTTATCCATGACTTTGCACCGGAAATCTCATCACCCACAACGATGACGGCTGCCAACATAAGCATTGTCAGCCCATAGACAGGGTAGGCGAAACGCTGGAACCAGCTGCCTTCAAGAAGGAGTATCAGCAAGGCGACCACAAGTGAAACGGCAGCATAAACAGCCTGACTTCGGCTCATTGTGCCCGGTGACAAAACGCTGCTTGCATCTCCGGAATATTTCGACGAGAAGATTGTAAGAATACCGGTTGCAACCAATACGAGGTAAAGGAATACTGCAAACCAGTCAATACTTGCAAAAACTGAATTTCTCTTGTCGGCCATGGTATTTTGATTTTGACTTGATTATTATTCAATAGTGGTTGTTTCCAAAACCCGTTTTTCAATCCATTGACGGTTAGAGGCAATCGAATCATTGAGGTAATGCTCTATCATCATGGAGGCTATCGGAACCGCGAAAGTGGCGCCATAGCCTGAGTTTTCGACTATGACAGCAATCGCTATCTTCGGATTGTACATTGGGGCAAAGGATATGAACAGGGCATGGTTTTTCCCTGAGTTCTGTGCCGTTCCTGTTTTGCCGCAGACCTCAACACCCGGAACTTCAAGATAAACTCGCGATCCCGTCATTGACGCCATCTGCCGCATACCCTGCTTCACAGTCTCGAAATGCCGTTTGTCAATGCCTGTGGTGACGACCTCATTGGAGTAAGGATAAATCGTATCATTAGTGGTATGATCGATAATTGCCTTTACAAGATGAGGTTTAATGTATGTGCCTTCATTGCCTATGGTGGCGGCAAGGTTGGCAAGTTGGATAGGGGTGACCTGAATTTCACCCTGACCTATTGACAATGAGCGTATTGTAGATGATTTCCATCCGCCTCTGCCATACCAGTTGTTGTAATAAGTGGTATCCGGAATCATGCCGGAATTTTCGGAAAAGATATCCGTGTTGAATTTGATTCCGAATCCGAACTTGTGGGCATATTCGTTCCACACCGTAAGTCCTGTTGCAGGATTATTATAATGGGAAATGACATCTTCAAAAGCCCTGCGGAAGAAAGGGTTGCATGATTCCCGCAAAGCAGGGACAACGGAGAGGGGAGTCTGATGGTTGTGTGTACATTTGATAGGGGAGGAAACAGGACCGTTGCAGGTGAACTGGGTGTTTTCAGTAATCACGCCAAGCTGAAGCGCAACCAGCCCGTTGAAAGTCTTGAAAGTAGAACCTGGAGGATAAACGCCTGAAACCGCACGGTTTATCATCGGTTTCTGCACCGAATCGCGGAGAAGCTTGAGATAGTTTTTGGAACGTTCCCTGCCTACCAGCATGTTAGGGTCGAATCCCGGAGCTGAAACCATGGCGAGAATTCCGCCGGTGGCAGGGTCAATGGCCACAATGCTGCCCCTCTTGTTGGCCATCAGTTTTTCACCATAACTTTGCAGGTCATTATCGATTTCAAGTATCAGATCAGCACCCTGAATCGCGTCAACATCGTCTTTCCCTTCATTGTAAGAACCCACCTCAACATTGGCGGAATTGACAATGATGGCACGGAACCCCTTCTGACCCCTGAGATATTTTTCGTATGTGAACTCCAGCCCTCTGACACCATGATAATCACCCAAACTGTACTCCTCATGCTTTTCAAGAAAACTTGCATCCGCCTCGCCTACATCACCAAGAATGTGTGCCCCATTGGAAAAAGGATATTGACGGACTGTACGGGAAATGTAATAAATGCCCGGAAACTGGTACAGAAGCTCCTGCGCCGACAAAAAGTCCTCCTTCGATATCTGAGTGGCTATGACTGACGCTTTGTATCTCGAGTATTTGCGGCATTTTTCAAGTTTCTCATTGAACGTGGAAGTATCCATGTTGATGAGATTGCAGAATTTGATGACATCAAAAGTGGAATCAATATATTTTGGCGTAACCAAAACATCATAGACAATGTTGTTGCTCACCATCAGCTTGCCCGTACGGTCATACATTTCACCCCTCGCAGGATATACGACTATATTCTTTATGGCATTGTTCTTGGCAAGATTTACATACTTGGTGGTAAGTACCTGCATGGTGAAGAGACGGATTATTATAACCATGAAGCAAATAGCTATAAATCCGATTATCAGATACTTGCGATTTTGAAAGATGTCAGTTTTCATGAAAAATGATCCCAACTGTTATTCTTTGCAAAATTATACTGATTTTTTCAAATGGAATATTTTTTGCAGATATTTTATTTATAATATCTATCTTTGCAGGCTAAACACTTAATAAGCGGGGATTATACATGAATGTCATTAGGAATAAGATTGATAAATTCATCCGAAAATACTATACAAACCAAATACTTACAGGATTCATACTGCTGACGGGAATACTGTTGCTGCTTCTTCTCGTAAGTGTTCTCATAGAATATTTCGCATGGATGAACGTAACCGGCAGAAAGATTCTTTTCTGGTCGGTAACCGGCATCTGTGCAATAATCTTCATATACTTTATTCTGCTGCCTCTATTAAGGATGCTCCGTTTGGGGAAAGTTATTTCCTACCGTCAGGCAGCCCAAATCATCGGAAAATACTTCCCGGACATCAAGGACAAACTGCTCAACTATTTGGAACTCGAGCAGATGCAGGATTCTTCTCTCGACAACAACGATCTGATTGTCGCAAGTATAAATCAAAAAACCGACAATTTGTCGCCGTTCAATTTCTCAAAGGCCGTAAGTTTCAAATCCGCCCTCAAACACTTGAAATATGTTGCTCCGGTAATTCTTGTGTTTCTTGCAGTGCTGATCGCAAAACCTTCTGTAATCAAACAGCCGGCGGAACGCATCATCAACTATAACACCGAATACGAAAAACCCCTGCCGTTTCATTTCATCCTCAAGAATGAAGACCTGAATGTCGTTCAGAATAAGGATTTTACAGTATTTTTCTACACCATCGGCGACAAAAAGCCAGATAATGTGACCATAAACTTCAACAATGGGAAAAAATCAAACATTTCCTCAACGTACATGACCAAAGAGAACGATTCCCTGTTTTCATATACGTTCAAGAGTCTGCATGACAACCTGAAGTTTTATGCTTCAAGCGAGGACATCACGTCCGACACATACGAGGTAAATGTTTTCCCTCAACCGGCTCTTTTGGGATTCAACCTTGACCTCCATTACCCGAAATATACTAATAAAAAAGACGAAACCATTGAAAACACAGGTATAATCAAAATCCTGTACGGGACTGTCGGAAACTGGGATTTCTCAACCAAAGACGCCGACGGACTTGTCGTCATCAAGGGAAGCGGCAAAGACACCTTGCAAAATGACAACAGAAAAAAATCCGACCATTTCACTATGACTTCAAGGTTCTCTTACGATGATGAAATATCAATAGTTGCCTTTAACGAACATCTTTTCAGCAAAGACACTCTGAAATATACTATTCAGATTATCAATGATTTGTCTCCGGATATCCAAGTTATGGAAGCTCGCGACAGTCTTATGAACAGAGACTTTTTCTTCAGCGGCACCATATCCGACGATTACGGTTTTTCATCGTTGAAATTCTACTACAGAATCATCCAAGACCACAATTCAGGAAATTATTGGAGTATGGACGTTCCGTTCGATGCGCACAACACCATGCAGCGGTTTTACTGGCGCACGAGCATCAACGATTTGGGCATTCTTCCCGGAGAAAGCATCGAATACTACTTCGAAGTCTGTGACAACGATGAGGCGAGAGGCCACAAATGCTCAACCACACAGGTCATGACATTCCGCAGAATGAATGCGGACGAAATGGACGAGATGAGCGAAAAGATGAGCGAGGAATTCAAGGAAAACCTTGACAATTCGATGGATAAAATCAATGATATCCAACAACAAATCGAGGACTTTCTGCGCGAACTCAAAGAGAAGGAAAATCTGACTTTCCAGGATAAGGAGAAACTCGAAAACATGCTTCAGGAACAACAGAAACTGATTGAAAACATGGAGCGTCAACAGGAAGGGCTTCAGATTAACAACTACAATCAGAACCAATATAACAACTTCAGTGAGAGCATATTGGACAAACAACAAAAGATTGAGGAGCTGTATGACAAAATTCTCACCGAGGATATGAAGAAGCTGCTGGAAGAAATGCAGAAAATGCTGGAAAACTTCAACAAAGACAACCTCGACAGCCAGTTGCGTGAATTCGAACAGTCTTACGAAGACCTTGAAAAACAGTTGGATCAGACCCTTGAGCTATATAAAAATCTTGAATTCCAACAGGAATTTGAAAAAACAATGAGCAGTCTTGACAGCCTTGCCAACAAACAGATGGAACTGTCGGAAAAAACCAAAGAAGCCGACAAAGACGACCTTGAAAGCATCGAAAAGGAACAGGAAAAGCTGAACGAAGAATTTGACAAAGTTAAGGAAGACCTCGAGAAGCTTGACCAAATGAATGAAAAACTGGAGGATAAATTCGACATTGACTTTGATGACCCGGATATCGACGACATAAGGAAAGAGATGCAGGAGGCGAGTGAAAAACTGGAGAACAAAAAGAAGGATGCCTCTAAAAATCAGGAGAATGCGGGCAACAAGATGAAGAACATGGCCCAGAAGATGCAGCAGCAGTTTGATGATTCGATGTATGCTCAGGCAGCAGAAGACGAGGAATCGGTGCGCAGACTGCTTCAGAATGTGGTACACCTTTCCTTCAGTGAAGAGCAACTGATTGACGAGTTAAAAAAAGTTAAAGTCGGAAATCCGAAATATGTTGAGATAATTCACAAACAGAATGACATCAACAAGCAGTTGGCTATGACTGAGGACACTCTCACAGCGATAGCCAAAAGGAATTTCCAGATTAGCCAGTTCATTTTCAACGAATTAAAAGAACTTAAAGACGTATCGCAGCAGGCAACGACAAGTCTCACCAACAGAAATGTTTCACAGGCGTCGAAGAACCTTCAGCAGACCATGAGTTCGCTGAACAAGTTTGCTTTGATGATATCTGAAAGTTTGGATGAAATGGACGATCAGATGTCGAACATGGCATCTTGTCCAAACGGGAAGAAGCCCAAGAGCGGGAACAGCGGCAAAGCGAGCATGCAGACCATGAAAGACATGCAGGAACAGCTCAAGAAACAGATGGAAGAGATGAAAGAGAATCAGGGTAAGAGCAAAAATTCCGGGAAAGAAGGGCAGATGAGTAACAGTGAGCAGTTTGCAAAAATGGCGATGGAGCAGGAGGCGATAAGAAGGCAGTTGGAACAGATTCAGCAGGAGTTACGCAGTGAAGGGCAAGGTCTTGACGGTGACTTGCAGAAAGCCATTGATGCCATGGAACAGAATGAGGTGGACCTCATCAACAAACGTCTCACTGATGAAATGATGAAGCGTCAGGAGGAAATCATGACACGTCTGCTCGAATCTGAAAAAGCGCAGAAGCAGCGTGAGCAGGACAACCAGAGACAATCGAAGGAAGGCAGAGTGTTCGACAGACTTTCACCGGAAGAAATTTTCAATCCGGAAAACAAGGGGGAAAAGTTTGATGACGAGCTGCACACTGTTCCGCCAAACCTCAACAATTTCTACAGACAGAGAGTGGACAAATACAGATATGAACTCAAAAAGCAATAAAATGGACGTTGAATACAGAAAGTGCATCATAATTTGCAACGATGACACGGTCAGATATCGTGTCAGAAACATCTTAAAAATCAAGGATGCCCTTTACAAAGTAGTTAAAGCCGAGAAGAAGCGGCTCATTGCCATCAACATAATTCTCACCGACGAGGGCACCATGCTCTCAATGAATGAAAAATATCTCGGACATGACACTGACACCGACACCATAACATTTCCGTACAACGAAACGGAGAAGGATGTTTTCGGGGATGTTTACATCAGCATCGACAGGGTGAGGGAGAACGCAAAAACCTACGGTTGCCGAGTTCAGGAGGAGTTGTTCAGGATAATGGTACACGGCACCCTGCATTTATGCGGTTATGAGGACAAGAAGGACGAGGATGAGAAGAGCATAATGATTGAAAAACAGGAGAAATACATAAAGATGTTCCACGTGGAACAATAGTGAAATGGAAAGTCAATACGACATAATAGTGGTTGGAGCGGGTCATGCCGGATGTGAGGCTGCGTGTGCGGCGTCAAATCTCGGAGCCAAGACTTTGATGGTAACCCTGAACAGGGAGAGTGTCGCCAGGATGTCGTGCAATCCCGCTGTAGGCGGCATAGCGAAAGGACAGATAGTCAGGGAAATCGATGCCATGGGCGGATACACGGGAATAGTAGCCGACCGCTCGATGCTGCAGTTCAAGATGTTGAACCGGTCAAAGGGGCCTGCCATGTGGAGTCCGCGTTCCCAAAACGACACGAGACTGTTCACCCTCGAATGGATTAGCGTGCTCGACTCGATGAAAAATCTTGATTTCATTCAGGATGATGCCAAAAGCCTTATCATCGAAAACAACACGGTAAGAGGCATCAGAACGGCCATGGGGAAGTCGGTATATGCCAAAGCCGTGATACTTGCCAACGGAACTTTCCTGAACGGCAGAATACATATCGGAGAAGTCTCCTTCACAGGAGGCAGGCTTGGAGAGCAAAACTCCGTCGGCATAAGTGACCAGCTGCTGTCACTCGGCTTCACCGTAGAAAAGCTGAAAACAGGCACACCAGTCAGAATCGACGGCAGAACAATAGACTATTCGGCACTGATTGAGCAGCCTTTCGACGATGTTCCAGGGAAATTCAGTTTCTCTGACGAGACACAGTGTCTCGACATTTCCAAACAGCGCAGATGCTATATTGCCCACACCTCGCCGGAGGTGCATGACATATTGAAGGAAGGGTTTGACCGTTCACCGATGTTTCAAGGCCGCATTAAAGGCAAAGGGCCGAGATACTGTCCCTCGATTGAAGACAAGCTGAACAGATTTGCCGACAAGACGCAGCATCCCATTTTCGTGGAGCCTGAGGGATTCAACAACATTGAGGTTTACCTCAACGGATTCTCCTCATCTCTTCCGGAAGAGATACAATACAGGGCCATCCGGAAGATGGCGGGTTTCGAACATGCCAAATTCATGAAGCCCGGATATGCCATCGAATATGACTTCTTCCAGCCAACACAGCTGAAAAGCACGCTTGAGACAAAACAGATATCAAACCTATACTTCACCGGTCAGATAAACGGAACCACCGGATATGAGGAGGCGGCTTGCCAGGGTCTTATGGCAGGCATCAACGCCGTAAGAAAAATCCGTAATGAAGACCCGATAGTCCTGTCCCGTTCCGAGGCGTATATCGGCGTGCTCATTGACGACCTGATAACCAAGGGTGTTGACGAGCCTTACCGTATGTTCACCTCACGCGCCGAACACAGGATTCTGCTTCGCCAGGACAATGCCGACATAAGGCTCACACCGTTGTCACACAATATCGGTCTCGCCGATGACAAACGATACAATAGGGTAGAGGATAAGATCGACAAGACAGAAAGGCTGGGCGCATTTCTTGAAGCGACCAACATAACCCGGGATGAAGCCAACCCTTATCTTTCAACATTACTGTCGGGTCCTGTCAACGAAAGCACCCGGTTGTCAAAGATAATACTCCGCCCTGATGTCAGTATCGGAACTTTAAAAAACTTCTCCGTCGCACTCCGGAATTTCATAAACGAAAACAAAATAGACGATGAAACCATGGAGGAAACCGAAATACAAATCAAATACAAAGGCTATATCAACAAAGAGGAAATCATGGCCGACAGGCTCAACTCAATGGACAGAATACACCTGAAAAACACTATTGACTATATGGCCATAACCTCCATTTCATACGAATCACGCGAAAAACTGTCAAGGATAAAGCCTTCAACCATAGGCCAGGCATCCCGCATACCCGGCGTGTCCCCTTCCGACATAGCCGCACTGATGATAGTACTCGGAATTTAATACTGTTCCACGTGGAACATTTTAATAAAACCACTGATAATCAAGTGAATACAATAATATTCTGAAACAGGCGATGAACACCACAGCTAATAATATGAGAGCGAATCCAATAGGCAGAATACTGCTTGTCGCTACCGGTTTAATCCTCACAGTCTGTATTGCTTCCTTCCTCATAGTCATGAACCGGCAAACAGCTGTCAGGGCAACTGCAAACAGAATAGAAAAAACCATCGCCAAATTCGATGAAGACGCTGACAACTTTTACAACAGCCTCATCTCTTCGGATACCAACACAAACACATATCTGGAATCACTGCCGGAAGAATATTTCACTACTCTTTTCTATACAAACTACAACATTTCATACTGGTCCAACAACAACAGCAACTATCCATGGCACATCTCACCCATATTAAGCTCATCACCTATCTATGAAACCAATAACTCCTTCGTTTACAGCAAGATATATAACATAGACTCAGCCGATTACCTTGTATTGCTTCTGCCTATATCAAACATCTATAACGTTGAAAACAAATATCTGCATAACGGTTTCACCGACATCTACAAG
>CALFIZ010000208.1 GCA_937877575.1 uncultured Marinilabiliales bacterium
ACGCCTAAACGAATAAGTCTTGGACCTGAATAGTTGCCCGGGGTATCAATTCTCATCTGGTATAACATGATGTAAGAATCAACGCTGAGCTGCTGGCTGATTTCAGTCTGCCATTCGTCCGCTGTCAGATAACCATCGTCATTTGCATTACCTGTAGCATCATAAACACTTACGATATTATGAGAATTGAACAGGTTCAGAATCTGTAAGTAAACGTTCAGATAAGATTCTCTTGAACCGTCCTTTTTAGTCTTGTTTGTGAGATAGAAATCTCTGTCAAGAATAATGTCGGCTCTCCAGAATGCAGGCATTCTCGAACCATTGATGGAACCTTCGATGACTCTGTTGGAAGTTGTGATAGGATAAACCTTGCTGGACTTTGTGTAAGGTGTACCGGAACCGCCGCTGAAGACGATGTTAAGACCGGTGTTCTCAAGCCAGTTGATATGTTTTTCCTGACCGTCTTTCGTCTTTCTGACAGTAACAGGGCCATTGTAGTTCTTACCGTCAGCGAAACGATAGTCGAGATTTACCGACAGTCTGTGTCTCTGGTCTTCGTCCAAAGGTGACAGAGTACGGAGGTTAGGCTGACCTGATGTGACGACTGACTTGGCAGCATTAGGGTCAGAACCGGTACCGTTTGCAAACTGCAAGGTGTAGCTGGCTTTAAGTCTGATGTTTTTGGTTCTGCGCAAGTCGAATGTTGCAGTCAGACCTTTGACTGTACCAAAGTCGAGGTTGTCGTATGTGTAATATGTCTTAGGATAAGCACCGGTAACACGGTAAATACAAATCTGATCACGGATTTCACGATAGAAAGCTGAAAGTGACAACGAAGAGGTGTTGGTCAGCTTCTGCTGGAAACCGACTTCATAGTCGATTGTGGTTTCAGGTTTCAGATTAGGATTGTTAACCGTAGGGGATGATGTCGTTGAAAGGAAATAATAGTCAGTCAATGACAATGTATTATAAGATGTAGGACGCTGTGTCAAGATATCATAGTGTGCAAAGAACAGAGCCTCATCCGAAATCGGGAATGAGAATGATATACGAGGCATAACGTTGATTTGCGGTTTATAATCGGTGAAAACGTCAGCAGTAACTGTATTGCTGTTTTCAGGATTAGTCAAATAAGGTGATATACCGTTGCCGGCATCCAGAGCTGTCTCAGGGTCGGAGGTATATGTACCGGCTGCATCATACCATGTGCTTCCGTTACGGAAACCGAGTATCTGTGTAGGATCGTTGATTGTATTGACATAAACTATATAATCGTCACCCATGTTTGTAGGAACATTACCTATATTATTAAGGTTACCTGATGCAACGCCTGCCTTGTAATCGGCAACTGTGTATGCACGGGAAGTGATAAGGTAATCATCCTTGAGGACTGCCTGGTTGGCATCATATCTGTCAACACGTACACCTATATTAAATACGAGGTCTCTGAAAGAGAATACATCCTGAAGGAATAAAGCGCCATAGACAGGACGGATGGAACCGATGTTTCTTGAATACTTACCATTAGATAAGGTATCATGGAAAAAGTCATCGATGGTCGGATTGTAAGTCAGTCTGTTACCGTAAGCGTCATAACCAGCATAAGCAACGTATTGGCCGCCATCATTGAGCAATTCGTCAGGAGAGAACATGGAAAGATTAAGTCTGCCGTTCAGACCTGCAACCTGATAATTACCGCTTTCATCGTAATAATGCATCGTATTGTTAATAGGATCGTATGAATCGACGTCTATCCATTCAGTACCGTTAACAGGAAGATTCATCATCTTTCTGAGTTCATAGTCGAAAGTGCTCTGTGAAGTGGAGCTGTACAGATAATTGTAATCAACGACTCCGAGGAACACGCCGTTTTCGTCAACCAAAGGAATAGGATTGTCGGTGTCAAGCTCGGTGATATGTGAGTTGATTCTACTTCTCATCAAAGTCCACAAAGAAGTGGTGGCTGCGCTGAAGTAAGAATTGATTTTCTGTTCAAACTGGAAACCGAACTGGAGGGCGTGACCGCCTATATCGCCGGAAGCCTTGAAACTTACACCAACCTGCTGGTTGTTGGCTATATAATAGCCTGACTGCACTGTACCGAGAGTACCCCAAAGGCTGTACACTGAAGAAGGTGAATAGCCGTTGAGAAGACCGCTTGCCGCAACTATGGCATTGTCATCTGAATAGTAGTCAACATCACCTGAAAACAAATCATAGTACTTTGACATGTAGTTTGCAAGCACTACATTCTTGGTACCCGGTGTGAATGTGACGGAATCGTCAACATAACCTGTATATACCAAAGCATTGACTTCCTTACCGTCTATGTCGATAGTGGAAAGTTCATATCTTTTTGATTTGTAGGTGTTGTATTGGCCTATATATCCGTATGAGAAGAGGTCATCCTTGAAGTCATAATCCTGGTATTTGTAATGATATTGGGTGTAGTCGGCCTGGATTTCATAGAAGACATTCTTCAGGAGAGCATCTTCACCTGATCTGAAACGCTGGGTGAAACGACCGAAGACACGCCATGTGTCGGTAAGATAATGAACGTTCTTATTATAGTTGAACATTGAATTTGCAAAACTGAAACCTCTGTAGTTCTGATAGTTGAAGCTACCGCCGAAGCTAAGGTTGGTCATATCTGATGTCTTGACGTCGAGCTTTGCTGAAATGGCAACTTCAAGCTTAGGAGTGTTGAGGTTTTGTTTAACCCAAACCAGGTCGTCCTTTGTAGTGAAGCAGGCTTCATTCCAGACACCGGTACCCTCATCCGACAATCTGATAGGATTCTGGGTCAGATAGTCGAGATATTCATCAGTGGCAATGTAGGTACCCTTAGCCGTAGGTCTGTTATCCACCTGATAGATAAAGTCGCCTGCAATGAAGTAACCGAGGATAGCACCGGGTTTTTCAGGATTCTTGCTCTGAATCAAAGGTCCGTTGAGATTGATACCGAGTCTGTTGTAACCGTAAGCGTCAAGGCCTTTGCCCTGGCCAAAGCCGGAAGACTGGAGTTCAACGCCCATACCGAATACACGGCTTGGGCCCTTGGTCGTAGCAGAAATAATACCACCGGTAGCATCACCATACTGTGCGGGAATACCACCGAGGATGACTGAAATCTGGTCATAAGCCGACTGCGGGAGTGAAGTTGTACCGGTGACCTTGATACCGTCAATGTAATAGACGGTACCTGAAGAACGCTGACCACGGATACTACCCACCTCACCGTCACGTGAGAATACGCCGCCGATTGTAGAAGCCACAGCAGCAATACTCTTTTCAGGCATCTTTTCGATTTCCTCTGATGTTACAGTACCACCACTCTGGGTTTTATCCTTGCTGATAAGCGGTACCTCATACTCGACGACCTCAACTTCGTTAAGGCCCACAGCACCAGAACTCAACGTTATGTTCTGGAATGTGATTACGTCGGCAGAAACATGCACTCCATTCATCTGAAAGGTCTTGTAACCCACAAACTGTGCAACCAACGTATAGTTACCAGGTTCCAGAGGCTTGATGGTGAAGTTACCATCAAAGTCAGTGGCACATCCGCCCTTCTGAATTCCGTCAACCTGCGCAACAACGTTTGCGAATGGAATAGGTTCCTTAGTGTCTTTGTCAATAACAGTACCCTTAATGGTACCTGTTTGACCCATCAAACCAATACTTAAAACAAGCAATAGTCCAATTGAAGAGAGTAATTTTTTTACCATACCATATAATTTTATTTATTTACTAATTTGCATAATACACACATTTTACACGAATGTAATAATTTGCAAATTTAAGCAAATTTTACTTTATTATAAGGTAAAGTTTAGGATTTTTTTAAAAAATTTAATATTTCTCCCCCCAATACCCTTTTTTATATTTCAACTTTTTAATTTTTAGGACTTTATAAATTCATCTTTTTATCAACAACTTCATATAATCCTTTTGTTATTTGAAAAAATCCTTGTTTCACGACAAAAAATTTAATGAAATGTCAGAAATAACCTTAAAAATTAGAGTGTTTTTTTTATCGGATGACTTTCCCTGAAAAAGGTTGACAGTTTTGGGACGGTTAAACTAATTGGGTTTA
>CALFIZ010000209.1 GCA_937877575.1 uncultured Marinilabiliales bacterium
TGAACGGATGTCACCCAAACGTGCGACAAATGACGCGGGAAACTGGCATTCGGCGGCACAGACATACAACTTCGGAAGTCCCGGAGTTCAGAACTCACAGTTCAGGGATATTGCATCCGAAAGCCAGGATGTCACTATGACGATATATCCGAAAGTAATCACGCCCGACAATAACGGCAGCAATGACTACGTCAATATCCACTGTAATTTTGATGAGGCGGATGTAATTATTAACTGCTACATATTCAACAGACAGGGAATAAGAGTGAGACATCTTCTCAACAACGTGCTTGCCGGTACGAAGCAGGATTTTTCATGGGACGGCTGCAACGATAGGGGGACAAGAGTCGGAGCAGACACTTATATTATTCTGTTAGAAGGAATTACGCCAAAAGGCGATAAAATCAGGAAACGAGGTGTGGTAGTCGTGAACTGAATGTTGTTATAAGCATAATCAAACATTTTAAAATATTTTCCAAAAATGGGGAAAAATACATAAAAAAGATTATTTTTGTTGGTTAATTCAGATAATGAGTTTAAATCAAAATTAAGTAACAAATAATCAAACAACTATCATGTACAAAGATTTTCAAAAGCATTTACAGGCAGAGTTAAAGGACATCGAAGATGCCGGCTTGTACAAAAACGAAAGAATCATCACATCAGCTCAGGGAGCTTGTATTCAAGTTGGCGGTAAAGAAGTGTTGAACTTCTGTGCCAACAATTATTTGGGTCTTGCCAACAACAAGGAATTGATTAAGGCTGCCAAGGAAGCTTTGGATACTCACGGCTACGGTATGGCATCCGTCAGATTCATTTGCGGTACCTCCGACCTTCACAAGAAACTTGAAGCAAAGATTGCGAATTTCTTCGGTACAGAAGACACCATCCTTTATGCTGCTTGCTTCGATGCAAACGGCGGTGTTTTCGAACCATTGCTCACAGACCAGGATGCCATCATCTCTGACGCTCTGAACCATGCCTCCATCATCGACGGCGTAAGACTCTGCAAAGCCAAACGTTACAGATATGCTAACGCCGACATGGCCGACCTTGAGAAACAACTTCAGACCGCTCAGGCCGACAGATTCCGTATAATCGCCACTGACGGTGTGTTTTCAATGGATGGCAATGTTGCTCCTTTAGACAAAATCATAGAACTCGCAGAAAAATACAATGCTATGGTAATGGTTGACGAGTCACACTCAGCAGGTGTAGTCGGAAATACAGGCCGCGGAGTCACCGAACTCTTCAATCTGAGAGGCAAAGTTGAAATAATCACCGGTACCTTAGGCAAGGCCTTCGGCGGTGCTGTAGGCGGTTTCACAACCGGTAAGAAGGAAATCATCGACCTGCTGCGTCAACGTTCCCGTCCTTACCTCTTCTCCAACTCTATTCCTCCAATGGTTGCAGCTGCCGGTGCAAGAATGTTCGACATGATGTCGGAAACCAACGAACTTCAGGACAAACTGCATTTCAACACCAACTATTTCAAGGAAAAAATGCTTGCCCTCGGTTTCGACATCAAACCAACCCAGTCGGCTATCTGCGCCGTCATGCTCTATGACGCAAAACTGTCACAGGATTTTGCAGCAAAACTGCAGGATGAAGGTATCTATGTAACCGGATTCTACTATCCTGTCGTACCTAAAGGACAAGACCGTATCAGAGTCCAACTTTCTGCCGCTCATGAAGTCAGTCACCTCGACAAGGCAATAGCAGCTTTCGCTAAGGTTGGTCGTGAATTAGGAGTTATAAAATAATAACCACAATACATACTATGAAGAAATTTACATTATTATCGTTCTGCATACTCAGTATGTTTCTCATCTCTGTCAACACTTCTGCTCAAGAGATGACCTATTCCAACAAACGCTCCAGCGACGGCATCATAGTCAACCTCTCGACTCCTTCATATTCCTTTGAATCAGTCAGTTACAAAGGCGATGACATGCAACAAATCGTTATTCCCGGCATTTTCATCCCTCAAGATGAAGGCATGCCTAACCTGCCGGTGGTAAGCCGCTATATCGCAGTTCCGCAGGGCGCTACAGTATCAGTCAATATGATAGACTGCAAAAAAGAAATAGTCCGCGACGTCAATATCGCTCCGGCACTGAGAGTACAGGCTGAATCTGAAGAACCTGAAGAAAACTACGTCAAGAACGAAAAAGTTTATTCCACAAACGCCAACTACCCTGCTAATCCTATAATCGTGTCTGAGCCCACCTCCGTCCGCGGTGTGGATGCAGTGATACTGGCAATATCTCCTTTCCAGTACAATCCTGTAACAAAGGAACTTACAGTATATTCAGACATCAACGTTGATGTTACTTTCGAAGGCGGTTCAAAACACATAGGCAATGACAAATATCGTTCACCATGGTTCGACCCTATCCTGCAGAACGTATTTCTGAATTATGCCGAACTTCCTGAAATCGATTACGAAAAGCGTTCACGCGAATATTACAACAGCAAGGACGAACTCACCGGTTGCGAATACCTTATCGTCATCCCTAACCGTGAAGATTTCAGACCATACGCCAACGCTCTGAAGCAATACAGAACAAAACAGGGTATCCTGACCGAAGTCAAAACCCTTGATGAAATGGGTTGTACCACAACCAACCAGATGAAGTCTTACTTCCACGATGCATACAACAACTGGGATATTCCTCCTGTAGCAGTTCTGCTGATGGGCGACCACAACACCAACATGAGCGTAGGCATTCCTGCTGAAACCATATCCCACCCTCTCGGCTCCTGCATCACCGACAACCAATATGCCGATGTCAGCGGTGACCATCTTCCGGAAATGGCCTTCTCACGTATGGGTGCCGAAACCGTTGACCAGCTTGCCGTCCTTACAAGCAAACTGTATGAGTACGAACTGACCCCTTGCATGGATACAGCATATTACAACCACCCGATTACAGCATTGGGATGGCAGACCGAACGCTGGTTCCAGATATGCTCAGAGGCTGTGGGCGGATACCTTAGAAACCACAACTACAGTCCAGTAAGAATCAATGCAATATATCAGGGCACTCCTGGTTCAGTATGGTCATCAAACCAAAACACCTCTATGGTGGTATCCTACTTCGGACCTACCGGAACCCAGTATATACCTCAAACTCCTGCTGAACTCGGAGGCTGGACAGGCGGTACTGCCGCTCAGGTCGTCTCCGCCATCAACAGCGGCGCTTGTTTTCTGCAACACAGAGACCACGGATACGAACAAGGCTGGGGTGAACCTTCATTCTCAAACACCAATATCGCTCAGCTTACCAATGTAGGAAAACTTACATTCGTATTCACAATCAACTGTCTGACAGGCAAGTTCAATAACGCCACACCTTGCTTCGGTGAAGTTTTCGAACGCCACACTTACAACGGCCAGAACGCCGGCGCTGTAGGCTATGTCGCTCCTACCGAAACATCATACTCATTCGTCAACGACACCTACGTATGGGGCATGTATGACCTCTTCGACCCGCAGTTCCTGCCGACTTTCGGTCCTTTCGCCGACAACTCCGGCAACTGGATGCCTGCTTTCGGCAACATCGCCGGCAAATTCTTCCTGTCACAGAGCAACTGGCCATCCAACGGCACGTCAAAAGACATCACCTATCAGATGTTCACCTCCCACTGCGACCCGTTCATGAGACTGTTCATTCACCAGCCACAGGAACTTGCAGTTGAACACATGCCTACCGTAATGGCAGGTCTCGCTCCTTTCATCATCACATGTACAGAAGGCGCAACCATCGCACTGACACTCAATGACCAGATTCTTGTAACAGCCACTGCAACAGGTGAAGAACAGGAAATCAACATTCCTTTCGTTGAGCCCGACAATGTACTTACCCTTACAATTACAAGACAGGATTATTTAAGATATGAAACTGAAATCGTGACTATCCCTGCCGAAGGTCCTTATATTGTCGGACGCGGCTGGAACATCAACGATGCTGACGGCGACGGTGTTGCTGACTATGCGGAAACCTTCACTGTTGACTACAAAGTGAAAAACGTAGGTATTGATGTCGCCGGAAACGTGGTGGCAACCGTCACTTCCGATGACCCGTACGTAATTTTCGTCAACAATGTCGCAGAACTCGGAAATATTGAACCCGACACTGTTATGACATTCGAAAACGCCTTCACTCTTAAAGCTTCCCCGATAATCCCTAACGGACATATAGCTGAGTGTACTGTCACCTTCACAAGCAATGAAGAGACATGGACCGCAAAGCTCAACTTCGCAGCCAAAGCTCCTGATGTGGCTTTGTCAAGCAATGGTGTTGAAGGTCAGCTCCTTCCGGGACAGACTCTCAACCTCACAGCAACATTCATCAACAACGGTGATGCTGACGTACACAACGCATACGGTATATATACAACTGATTGTGAATATGTTACCATTAATTCTGTTGACCCTGTCTTCTATGGGGAAATCCCTGCAGGAGGCACTGCTACAGGCGCATTCTCAATTACAGTAAGCGATAATGCTCCTTTCGGAACAGTCATCAATTCTACAGTCACAATCACTGCTGACTACGATTACAACTACGATGGAGTTTTCTATCCGTTCCTCGACATCTGCAATGTCTCCATTTCCTCATATCCTTGGAATGAAGGTTTCGAAGAAGACGGTGAATTCCCGGGATGCTGGGTACAGGAAGCTGTTTCCGGTGAAGCTGAATGGGTAATCCAGGACGGTGGCCATGCTCATCACCCGTATCATGCCCACTCCGGCAGCTACAATGCCCTCGCTTACAGTGAAGAGCCGGCAGTCGTAAGATTCGTTTCACCTCTGATTGACATTTCCAACATCAGCGAGCCAAAACTTGACTTCTGGCATGCTCAGTCAGTATTCCAAAACAATCAGGACAAACTTACCGTTTATTACAAAAATGCCACTGACGGCGAATGGCAGATGCTCGCAACCTATCAGTTCAGCCTTGCAAACTGGAAACACAGGGAACTCGACCTGCCTAACCCGACAGCCAACTACTACCTCGCTTTCGAAGCCGAACTCAACGGCGGATATGGTGTCGTACTCGATGATGTCCAAATAACAGGCATTGCATCATCTATTGCCGGTGACGCAAACGGCGACGGTATCGTCAACGTAATGGATGTGATGGCAGTTGTAAGTTACATAATCAACAATGCCCCGAATCCATTCCTGTTGAACAATGCCGATGTCAACAACGAGCTGTCATACTGGCGTTCCGAAGTGTTCAATGCACCATTCCTGACCGTCCAGGAAGGCAAATTCAAGGGAGGACCGCTGCGTACAACATCAGGCGGTACATGGACAGACGGCTATTCAGACCACTTTCCGACAATGATTTACGTATTTAAGAAGAAATAAATGGATTATCCTCAAAAACAGGGCAAACTTATAATGCCGGAATACGGACGCAACGTGCTCCGCATGGTGGAAATCATGAAGAAAGAGCCGGACAAGGCCGTCCGTTCGACTATGGCAAGGGCCATCGTGGGGGTGATGGAGACCCTCAACCCTTCGGTCCGCCAGCAGGACAACTACAGCCAGAAACTCTGGGACCACCTTTTCATAATCGCAGGGTACGATCTTGACA
>CALFIZ010000210.1 GCA_937877575.1 uncultured Marinilabiliales bacterium
CTTTCCCTACACGACGCTCTTCCGATCTCACTTTCCACCTCCGTCACATGCAAAATCCATTTCCCTTGCCTGTGTTCTTCCGGTTCCCAGCTTGTCAGTACCCCCCCAGAGCCAGATTGATTATCGTTTCAATCATGTCATCTCTGTCATGGCACTGGATTGTGTCACCTGTCTGTAGCCTGTTCATTCTCTATCTCCCTCCCGCTGTTCTCGCATAATATGCCTTCGGCCTTGGAATCAGCCTTTCCGCTGTTCATTAATATTTCAACGTCTTTCATTTCAGACTCCTTCTTTTCAATAAGCTGTTCAAACTCGGCAATCTTTTTCTGAAGCCTCTTCTTCTGACGTTCCGTTTCCTTTTGCATTTCATACTGCAGACGATTTGCAGAAACAGTCGTATTCTCCTGTTTTGCAGTCATTTTGGAGACTGCAGCCTGCTGTTTTTTTCTTAGGAGCATTGCCTCATCGATGTTGCTTACCTTGTTATGTTCGAGATATTCTTCAATTCCACCGCTATATTGTTTAATGGTATGATTATGGAAATCGAACACCCTTGTGCTCAGTCCGGACAGGAAATCCCTGTCATGGGAAACTATTATCATTGTGCCGCCGAAATGCAGCAGGGCGTTTTTGAGAATATCCTTCGAAATCATGTCAAGATGATTGGTGGGTTCATCCATTATCAGCAGATTGAAAGGGTTCAGCAACATGCAGGCTATGGCAAGGCGTGACCTTTCACCGCCCGACAAGATGGCTACCTTTTTGTCGAGGTCATCGGTTTTAAACAGGAAACAGCCGAGAATACCGCGAACTTTTGTCCTGTATTCACCCGTTGCGATATCATCTATAGTCTGAAACACCGTTTTGTTCGGATCAAGCAAATCCGCCTGATTCTGAGCAAAATATCCTATATTAACATTATGTCCTACCTTGAGGGAGCCTTCAAACGGGATGTCACCGGTGACAGCCTTCACCAAAGTGGATTTTCCTTCGCCGTTCTTACCCACAAATGCGACAGACTCCCCTCTGAGGATATCGAATTCGAGATTACGGAAGACATTCTTTTCGCCATAACTTTTTGTAAGATTCCGGGCTTCCAGCACAACTTTCCCGCTGGGCGGGGCAGGAAGGAACTGGAATGTTATTGCAGAAGTGTCCTTCACCTCCACTTCCACCTCTTTAATTTTTTCAAGCCGAATCAACCGTGACTGCACCTGTTTGGCTTTTGTGGCCTTATATCTGAAACGTTCCACAAACTGCTGGATTTGAGCTATTTCCTTATTCTGTTTCTCCTGAAGGTTGAGTTCTGATTCAATCATTTCATCCTTCCATTTCTCAAACTTTGAATAACAGCCGTTGAAATCATACACTTTCGCTGCAGAAATTTCAATTGTCCTGGTACATACATTATCGAGGAATATACGGTCATGTGACACGACTATCACAATGCCTTTGTATAACAACAGGTATTCCTCTAACCAACGGATACTGTCTATATCGAGATGGTTTGTAGGTTCGTCAAGGAGAATAACGTCCGGCCTGGAAATGAGAATCTTGGCAAGTTCCACCCGCATTTTCCAGCCGCCACTAAGTTCACTGATATGACGGTGGAAGTCGGAACGCTCGAACCCCAGTCCAAGCAGTGTCTTTTCCACGAGTTCATCGTACTTGATGGAATCCAACATCTGAAGTCTGTCTGAAACCTTCTCTATATCAATAAGATATTTATTATATACATCATCTTGATACTCGGTAAGATTAGCTAATTTGTCATTCAGTTCATCATATTTCTTTCTAAGTTCGATTATTTCAGGGACGGCATTCATAGCCTCTTCGAGGAGGATGCCATTGTTAAGTGTTGACATGTCCTGTTCCAAAAAGCCTACGACGCTGTCCTTGGGAATGGACACAGAGCCGCCTTCAGGCTGGATCTTTCCGGAAATTATGTTGAGTAATGTGGTTTTCCCCGAGCCGTTCTTACCTACAATGCCTACTTTTTCGCCACTATGGATATGTACCGAAATGTTGTCAAAAAGGTTGACTCCGGTATAATGGTGAGACAGGTTTACTATGGCAATCATCTATTTATCAAACTCTTATTCTATGAATATGGTTTCCTTTCTGTCGGGTCCCACTGAAATCACATTGATTTTAGTTTCGAGGTAATTTTCGATAAATGACAGATAATTCTTGAAATTCTTAGGCAATCCCATATAGCCGCCTGCTGCCGACAAGTTACCTTTCCAACCTTCAATTTCGTCATAATGCGGCATCAGGCCGTCGAGCATCAGGCTGTAAGGATAGTCACTCAACTGTTTTCCATAAAGAGAATATGAGGTACACGCCTTAATGGTGTCAAATTGATTGAGTACGTCAGGTTTTGTGATAATCAAATCGGTGACGCCATTAATCATAATGGAATATTTGAGCTGTACGAGGTCAATCCAGCCGCAGCGTCTCGGACGTCCTGTGGTAGCACCGTATTCACCGCCTTTAAGTCGCAGCATTTCACCTGTTTCATTATCCTGCTCGGTCGGGAACGGTCCTGCGCCGACACGAGTGCAGTATGCCTTGGCAATACCGTATATCCTGCCTATTCTGTTTGGCGGAACTCCCAAGCCTATACATACTCCTGAGGAAATACTGCTTGAAGAAGTCACAAACGGATAGGTTCCGAAATCCACATCGAGCATTGTACCTTGTGCACCCTCTGCCAGAACTGTCTTGCCCTCATTGAGAAGATGGTTTATATAGCTTTCGCAATCAATAAGTTGCAGAGTTTTAAGATATTCTGTGGCGGCCAGCCATTCCTTCTCATATTCTTCCAGAGTCATATTATCGATGCGGAAAGAGCCACAGTCAAAACCATACGACTTGGCAATATCAAGATGTTGTTTTTTCAATGCTTCGTATTTTGACAGGAATTCCTCATCATTAATATCGCCGACTCTCAATCCCAAACGTGCCACCTTGTCGGTATATGCAGGTCCGATACCCTTAAGAGTACTGCCTATTTTATTGGCACCCTTGCTGCTTTCATAGACTGCATCGAGCATACGGTGTGTCGGAAGAATGAGATGGGCACGTTTTGCAATGAGAAGACGGTCCTCAAACTTCACGCTCAGATTATGCAGGTCGTCACACTCGCATTTGAAGATATACGGGTCGATGACGACTCCGCTTCCTATTATATTCAGCTTGTCACCGTGAAAGATTCCTGACGGTATCAGGTGCAGAACATGGGTCAGATTGCCGATCTTAAGGGTATGTCCCGCATTGGCGCCACCATGAAATCTTGCAATCACATCATATTTTTCAGAAAGAAAATCCACCACTTTTCCTTTGCCTTCATCTCCCCATTGGAGTCCCAACAAAACATCTACTTTGTTATCATTCATTTTCTATTCCTTCTTTCTTTTTGTTTTTACAATACAGTACGATGTTAAAGTTCACTATGTCCACATCGTATTTTTTTTCAACATCTTTAAAAATTTTATCGAAACGTTTATCATCAAATTTCACAATCTCTTCAGTATCAAGATTATACAGATGATAATGAGAGTCTTCGTCATTTTTTACAACAAACTCGTACAAAATATCCTTATTGGGAAACCGGTATTTCATAACGAAACCGCAGTCGATAAGAAGAGACAAAGTGTTGTACAGTGTGGCGCGACTTACGCGGAACCTGCTTTTTTTCATCTTATTGTACAGCTGGTCTATGTCGAAGTGCCCATTCATATTATAAGCCTGTTCGAGGATGGTAAATCTGTCAAGTGTCTTTCTTTTGTTATTATCATCCAGATACTTAGTGAATTTTGCCTTCACATAGTTATAACTTCCCAACGATTTTTTTCTCATCTGTTTGTTTGAAAAATTACAAGTTACAAAAGTAGTAAAAAAAAACGTGATTTTCTTAACAT
>CALFIZ010000211.1 GCA_937877575.1 uncultured Marinilabiliales bacterium
TGGAAGGCGTTGTTGCCTATCGATGTCACATTGTCAGGGATGGTCAGACTGCCGGTGAAGCCGGAGCAGTTGTAGAAAGCATAACTGCCAATTGCGGTCACGGAGTAGGTCGATCCGCTGTAAGTTACAGTTTCAGGAATCACAAGTTCGCCGGTGGCGGCGGTGCCGTCCACGTGGCCGGTCACGGTTACGGTTGTTCCGTCACTATTGACGGAGTAGTTGAGGTAGCCCACAGTGAAGCTCTGGGCCAAAGATTTTGTCATTCCGGCTATGCTCAGCAGCAGGATGAACAGGACGGTACGTATCGCCCTTTTCAGTTGTAAAGTGTTTACTTCCATTTGTTTAATATTTAAGGATTCGTGTTTTCCCTGTTTTTATCAGTTCCCGGGCGGGCAATAAAAAAACGTGGGTTTACTTTTGTTTAGATGTTCAAGATGGCCTTCGACTGCCGAGTAATACAACTATCCAAGTAAAGCCCACGTGTGGAAAACACGTGAGCGTTGCTTTACTTGCCTGCATTACTCAAAAGGATTGTCGAAGTTCTCTTGAACAAGCTGTTAAGCTAACGCTTTTCTATAAATATGTCAAATTCGGGATGCTATTTGTTCATTGGCAAAAAATTGGTTACACTATGTCGTTTGTTTCTGGGGCAAAGGTAAGAAATATTTTCGGTTTTTTTGGTTGTTGGCGCGAAATATTTTGCCAATATCATTCCTGTGTCATCAATTTGTATTATCTTTGCACCGCATTTGGTTCCGTAAGGATCAAAAGGGAATTTGGTGCAAAACCAAAACTATCCCCGTAGCTGTGAGTTCTTTACAATGCCGGCCTGTGTGCCACTGTGGGTTTCTCCTATGGGAAGGCGGCCGGACTGAACGAGTCAGAAGACCTGCCAACTGCAAATTAACAGTAGCTTTCGGGTGAAAAGGCGACGGGATATATCGAATATTCTATCATTTTTACATCCGCTACCATTGTGTAACTTTAAAACTCTTTATTAAAAAATGAGAAAAAATTCACTTTTGTTGGTAGCTTTTCTGATGGGACTGTCAGGAAACATCTTCGCACAAAACGGACCTTATCCGCCTGCTGCCGGCCAGGATGGGTCAACAGCTATTCCGGTCGATTCGGACATGTTTGTCTGCTGGGCGACAGGCATTCAGCTGACTCGCGGTTATCAGAATATTGCAAATCCGCCCGCTAAGGCATATTTCGGATACCCGGCATTGGGACTGGGTGTCGCCGAAGGAGGCTCGATGGATGTCGTCAGCCTCGGTGATGCCGGTGAGGCTGTCCTGACTTTCGACCGGCCAATCGTCAACGGACCGGGATTCGACTTTGCAGTGTTCGAAAACTCATTTGACGACTCTTTCCTTGAACTGGCTTTTGTTGAAGTCAGCTCCGACGGCGTGAACTTCTTCAGATTCCCCGCCGTATCACTTTCTTCTGAAACTGAACAGATTGGAACATTCGGACAAGTCGATGCAACAATGATTCATAACTTGGCGGGGAAATACCGTCAGGGATATGGAACACCTTTCGACCTTGATGATGTCGCCGGCAATGAAGGATTGGACGTCAATAATATAAGATTTGTCAAACTGATTGATGTCATCGGCTGCATACAGGATGAATATGCAACTTACGACTCTCAAGGCCATAAGGTCAACGACCCGTGGCCGACTGAATTTTATTCGTCAGGCTTCGACCTCGACGGAGTGGGCGTCATCAATGCCGGTACTCCATACGAACTATCCAATTTCAACGACCTGTCACTCGCACCTGACTCCTATTGGGACGGCAGCGATGGAACAGGCGGCTTCAACTCCGGAATAGTCAGATATGCAAATGATTACGATGCGGTATATTACTCATGGAGCGGCTTTGCATATTCCAATATGAGGGACGATTCCACGAGCGGATATGCAAACCAGTTCAGCGCCATAACACGCGGAGGCATGGAAGCCGATGATGAAGGCGGTACAAACTACGCTGTGGCATACGTGCCAACAGATTGGATGAATAATTTCACTCCGATTCCTGTTGAGGCCGACTTCGTCATCCCAGCAAAGGAAGACATGGCATACGTTGTGAATGGTTTCTTCGTCACCAATGCCACATATACATACCTCTCAATGCGCGACGGTGACGGATATGCCAAGAAATTCGGCGGAGATTCCGGAAATGACCCTGACTGGCTGACACTCAATGTGTTCGGTTTGGATATAAATGGAAATCCAACCGACACGGTCGTGTTCTATCTCGCCGATTTCAGGTTCGATGACAATTCACAGGACTACATCGTTGACAATTGGCGTTGGGTTGACCTTGCTTCCTTAGGCGAAGTCACCGGCTTGAGAATGTTCCTCGAATCATCCGATACGGGCTATTACGGCATGAACACCCCCGCATATTTCTGCATCGACAATATGTATGTCAATGTCGGCCAGAATGAGGCTGTCAGAGATGTGGAGAACAATTATGCGGTTTCCGTATATCCAAATCCAACATCCGGGAAACTGTTTGTCAATACTGACACATACAGCACTGTTGATGTCTATAATGTCAATGGACAGATTGTCAGCCATTTCGACACGGACGGCGCAAACAGCTTCGACATTTCTGATTTGCCAGCAGGCATGTATTTCGTCCGTATAGCAAGCGACGGTAATGTCGTGACTAAGAAACTCATAAAGAAGTAATCCGTTTTATCCATGTGCCACAAGAGATTTTTCTGCATGACCGTGATGCTCATGGCCGTTTGCGTGGAACTTATGGCACAGGATATTCAAGATACAATTGTCCTGAACAGCGTTGAAATCATCGGTTTTACCGCTGACAAGCTGTTTGAGAAGGAGGAAGCCGGAATGAGGGAGACGAAGGTTGACTCCATCGTTATGATGGAAAAAATCAGCTCCTCTCTTTCCGACTTGCTTTCTGAAAACACACCGGTATTCATCAAGAACAACGGTAGGGGCGCGCTTGCAACCGCTTCATTCAGAGGTACTGCCGCATCTCATACACAGGTCGTGTGGAACGGTATGAACATCAATTCGCCGATGACCGGCAGCGTGGATTTTTCACTGATACCGGTGTACCTTATCGACAATATCAGCCTTAAACACGGAACGGCTTCAATTGCCGACAACAGCGGAGGCTTGGGTGGCTCAATAAATATCGGTAATTACGACACCCATGACACGTGCCTCCACCTTAAGTATGTGCAGGGAATCGGAAGCTACCACACCTTTAACGAATATCTTGGAGCAGGATGGGGCAACAGGAGGATTTCCCTCAAAACAAGATTGTACCATAACTATTCCAAGAATGATTTCACATTCGTCAACCGCAGAATCAAAGTCTATAACCCTGCAACCGGTCTGTATGAATATCCCATAGACACAAACGACAATGCGTCATATAAGATATACGGACTTCTCCAGGAAATGTATTTTCACTTCAACGGAAACAATACTCTGTCGGCAAAATACTGGGGACAGAAGGCCGACAGGTCAATCCCGCAGGTGACGAGCTATGAGGGGCCGGATAATTCAAACCTTAACAACCAAAAAGACGATGACAACAAGGTGGTTGTCGATTGGACGCATTATGGTTCGAGGTCGGAACTTGTTGTCAGAAGCGGCTTTTCAAACAAGCATCTTCTCTATACACTTCGGAATTTTGTCTCCGGCGTGGGACTTGTCCCTGCGATTTATTCCGTGAGCATGTCAAATAGCTTTGTCAACAGTGCGAAATACACTTATAATTTTTCCGGTGACTTTTCGATAGAAGGCAGTCTTAATGCAAATTTCCATAAAGTCAACTCGGCTGATACGGTGCAGCATGTGGGCTATGATGCCGTCCGTCAGGAATACTCGGCGTTCATGTCTCTCAACAAAAGTTTCCGGAAAAGGCTGAATATGACGCTTATGATGCGTGAGGAGCTGGTTGACGGCAGGTTCGCACCGCTGATTCCGTATTTCGGCTTCGATTTCAGGATACTGAAGAAATCCGATTTTATCGTCAAGGGAAACATTGCCCGGAATTATCATCAGCCCACATTGAATGACCTGTACTGGATTCCCGGCGGAAACAGGGATTTGCTGCCTGAAAACGGCTTTAGCTTTGAACTTGGCCTGGAATATCAGTACGTTGTGCCTGATTTCAAGATTAAGGCGGAGGTCACCGCTTTCAGAAATGATGTCAGCAACTGGATAGTGTGGATTCCGAGTTTTAAGGGGTACTGGCAGCCGATGAACATCAATAGGGTATTGGCGCAGGGTATTGAGGCAGGCGTGTCGGCTGAAAAGAATATTAAAAACGTATATGTCAGACTGTCAGGGAATTATGCTTATAACAATGCGAGAAACTATGGCGATATAAGTGTATGGGGTGAAGATTCATACGGCAAGCAGCTTGTGTATATCCCCCTGCATTCCGCCAATGCTATCGTCAATGCGGCTTACCGGAAGTTTTTTGTCACATACCAGTTTAATTATTACAGCGAGCGCTATACCACTTCAACCAATGACGTCACCCGTCGCGACAGGCTTTATCCTTACTTTATGAGTGACATTTTTGTGGGCAGGGACTTCAATTTTAAGAAGTTCGGCCTTTCTGTCGAACTGAAGATATACAATTTGCTCAACGAATCGTATCATTCTGTGCTTTACA
>CALFIZ010000212.1 GCA_937877575.1 uncultured Marinilabiliales bacterium
GCTGTTGATTGTCAGGTGCAGGGTTACGATACTGTCGCAGCCTGCCTCTGTCTGGAGCGTTTGAGTGTAGTCACCGCTTGACGTGTAGGTTACACCCTCCCAGTCATAGCTGTCGCATGCAGTTATGCTGAATTCCTCATTATTATAGCTGCTGTTGATTGTCAGGTGCAGGGTTACGATACTGTCGCAGCCTGCCTCTGTCTGGAGCGTTTGAGTGTAGTCACCGCTTAACGTGTAGGTTACACCCTCCCAGTCGTAGCTGTCGCATGCAATTGCTGAAAATTCAGTGTAGAATGCATCGGTAACGCTAACCGTACCTGATGCAATGGCTGGAGTGCAGGAGTTGCCCGTTGTCATTACAGTGTAGTCGAATATGCCCGATTGGACAGGAATACCGCTAATAGTTACTATGTCGCCATTCACGAACCAGGAGATTCCAACAGGAGTCGATCCAGATGTCCATATCACTGATGCTCCGGTAGCACCGCCACCTATCTGATACTGAATCTCAGTCATCTCACTGCCTATGCAGGTTTCAACCGTCTGATTTGTGAGCGGTATCAAGGTATGTGCAGGAACAACGTGTAGATTAACGATATATGTACTGTCACAGCCATGTACAGTCTCAAAAGTATGACTGTAAACACCTTCGACATTGGTGTAAATGCCGTAAGCATCGAAATATACTCCCTCGCAGATTGTAGTATCTATTTCATGGGAATAATGCCTGTAACCGGTTACTGTACCAACTGTTTGTATAACTCCACAATCATCAAAAGTTTCAGGTGTTATGGTATATGTATATGTACCATAAACCTCTATTGTCCCGGAAATTACAACATCACCACCGTGAATGTGTGAAGTAATTCCCAATGGCATTAATGGTGTCCAATGAATCATTGCTCCTGTTGCTGTGCCACCGATTACATATAATACTTCTTCCATTGGTTCACCAACACAGCTTGATGAGTGCTGGTCACCACTCAACAATATCATATAACTGTTCTCGAGAGGTACTAATGTTATATCTTCAAGGTCATACAAGCATTCATTATAATCTTCAACAGATGCAGAATATGTACCAATTTTCAGATTCGTGAAGCTGTGTGTGGCATCGTATGATATAATCTCGTAAGAATCATCGTCACTGGCCAAACGATATGTGAATGGAGCCGTACCACCTGTAACTCTGATTGTTATCACACCTGTATTTTCTCCCTCACATGGATCTACGTACGTTGCTTCTGCAAACAATGCATGCAATGGATTAGACAAAACAACTGTCTCTTCTGTAGGACTACATTCGTTAGCATCTGTGACTGTTACAACGTATGTTCCGGAAATAAGGTTGCTGAATGTGTATGTCAACTCTTCAGTTGCTTCGCTTGTTATGGTTTCTGCACCCGACAGATGATAGATGTATGGTGCAATACCATTTGCTATTGTTACACTGATATGACCGTCGTCAGAATCTGACAGACATCCGCTCGCTGAAACAATATCAGTAATCTCCATCGGATATGACGAGTCATCAATGTTGATGATTTGGTCAACCGCTGTAGTATTACCGCATTCATCAGTAATCGTATAGGTTCTCGTGATGATTATTGGCTTAGATCCCACATATACGTCTGAACTGGTGAGAACCAGGTCTTCAACAGCCGTCTTATTGTCAGTGATTGTCAAGCCTAAATCTACGAGTTCCGTTATTGAAGTTACCGCTGCCGGAGCTGCATCTACCGTACATCCGACAAATACCCAAGTAGGCAGTGTACCTGTGATTTCAGGTGATAAATTGTCAAGTTGTACATATACAGGTATGCTTTCAACTTCTGCACATCTACCTGATGTAGCAATAGAAGAAACAGCACATCTGAAATATGTGCTCTCATAAAGAACTCCGGTATTGTATGATGAAGCAGTAGCACCGGAAATATTGGTGTAACTTATACCGTCAAGGCTCTTCTGCCACTGATACGACAGTGTGAAACCGTTCTGTGAAGTTGCATCAATTGTAAGAGCTGCATTTCCATTGTTACAAATGATTGTGTCAGAACTCATGGTATTAATCACCACATCATCGTCAGGAATCACATGCCATGTGTAAATCTCTTCAGCAGAATCACAGTTTTCACCGCTGCAGTCGAGACTTATCTTAATGTACCATGTAGTACCCTCATTTGTTGTGGTGATTACCGGTACCGTTCCGGTACCATCGCTAATCCAGTCAGTTCCGTTGAAGGAATGGCTATAGTTGACATCGTTTAAAGTACATCCGGTACCTCCTGTGAGAGTTACATCGGACAAAGATATTGTACTGCCGGAACAAATGATTTCACCGTCTGGAACTCTTACAGCTGTAAGTTCCGGATCAGGGTTCACCGTCAGTGTACCAGGCAGATAAGTGATATTGTAGTTCGATGTGACATCGATGCCAGCATTCATGATTGTGACTGAAGTTATCTCATTTGCTACTGAGCCGACTTCCTTGATGCTGCCTGAATAGGTGACATTTGTGATGACATCACCACTCAGCAGACTGCCGCTTTCAATCGTATATTCGTGATATACATAGGTCGTGTCTGCATCGTAACACCATGTGTTGGAACCCGCAAGTATTGTAATTGCCTGACCCGCTGATGTTATAGTCAGAGTACCGTCAATCGTAGTGTAATCATAGTTGGCTGTTACATCAACGCCTCTTGAAGAACTATAGATATGGAAATCAGTTATACGGTTAGGTGTTGTGCCGACATCCTTGATACTGCCTACGAATGTGGTATCGTGGAAGTAATCATTCGTACCGAGTGATGTCCCTGATGTAATTGTGAACACCTTATATTCATGATAAGTACCATCGTATGGCCATGACATGTCTGCTGCCGTGATTTCTAATGGGCGCAGGTTAATTCTCCATGGCAGTGAAATGACTGCATCTGTGATATATCTGCTTCCGCTGATAGAATCCCAGACATAATAGGTGTATAAGCCCTCATCTTTGATTGTAGCAGCTGAAGTGTATTGGCCTGCATCATATCCGGTATTGCCGGAAGCATCAATGGTGTAGTATGTGCCTGCAGTATATCCTGTTTGTAATTCACCGTTGTAAACATACTCAGGCATATCCGGAACAGTTATGAAGTTGTATGAAGCATAGCCTTCGCCTGTACCGTTTACACTTATCTTCTTCTGGGTACACTTGCCGTTCACAAACACATAGTAATCACCGCCAGGGACGCCTAAGGCTGTGTAATTGCCATTAGAATCAAATGTCATGGAAATTGTAGGCGTGCCATCACAAGAAGCTGAAAGAGCAACTGTCTGACTGTTCCATGGAATACCATCCTCATCGATTTTGACATTGGCCTGACCAGGTGTCCACAAAGCATATACATGGACATTTGTGGAAGGAGCTATATGTTCACCTGCACTAAGCAGACCGGCTGCAACCAGGGCTGCCTCGAGTTTGTCTGTTGTCCAATGTTCAAACTCTAAAGTGGTATTAGCAATATAATTGTAATCTGTGCAGTTTGGATCCACAGCCCATCCTGCGAAATGATATCCGCTGCGAGTCATGTCAGAGTATATCATTACAGCCTTTGAAGGTTTGTATTCTTCCATGATAGTATTGACTATTTCCTTTACAACATAGCCCTCCCCTCCGTAATATGTAAGTTCAAGCCTGTCAGGATACGGGTAGGTTTCATTGTTGCCTCTGCCAAGATTACATGATGTGTTGAACAGATAATAAACACCGTCTGATTCAAATGCAAGACCGGTTCCTGCCTGAATCTCATCGTCTATGAAGTAACCGCCATTGTTATCGGTTTCAAGTAACATATATCCCTGAGGCGGTTGACCACCCGATGCAGGAATAATATAAGGCTCCACTAACAACAGATTGACTGATTTCTGTAATGCCAAACATACAGAAGTGTCAGGTGCATAGAGTGACAGTTGGTCATCAGGTGCAATGGTTTTGACTGCATGATAAGTTCTTGTGACATCATGATCAATGTCATAGAGAGTGAATTCACCACCAACCCGGATTTCAGAATCACGGGTGATTATGACCGAACTTCTCTGCGGGTCAGGACGCATGCTGATGTCTGTACCGATGAGATAATATTCCGATTCACCACTCTGACACTCAGTACAGCCGTTCGGATCACCGTTGTTGACAGCTCCGTTGGTCCAGAAGGATAATTCGAAACCATTGAGATTGTAGTATAAGTTGATGAACAGGAAACTGCTTGATACTGCGTAAGACTGACCCGCAACAAGACCTTCAGTCAATGTTACAGTGGTCTGGCTGTCTTTATCAATATACAATGTGTCTGAAGCAGTACCGCCGCCATGTGCCATGGTATATATGGCAATGAGTGAACCGCTACGATATACATTGATGGTTTCATCGACAGGATCAAGGACAAGTTCATCATTTGCATTGAGAGCAATATACGGTGTGAAATACCACCACCTGATTGATGTGGTATCGCTACCGGAAACCTGGGCAGGAGGCATCTTACCTGTCGTAGCTTTTGTCCATAATGACTCACCGCTATATTTGTATTCCGACATTGATGGAACGTATTGATAAGCTCCTGTCTTGCCGTCATACTGGTTAAGCTTATCAAATCCTTGTTCTACCACAAAGTCGTCATCGGCAGCAAAATCGATAACTTTATCGCCGCCTTCAGCATAATACTTCAACTGCGTTAACTTCTCGTATGTACCATAGAGGGTCTGACGATAGATGTTAACGTAATACTTGGGAGCACTAACCCATATTGCATACAATCTGTACGTTGATCCGTTGACTATAGTATCGGATGTTGTCTGTCCAGCATTATAAAGTATGGCACTCAATTGTGACGATGTCATGTAACTTAGTGTATTATAGTCGTTTACACCAAGTATCGAACCTTCTTTGTTAATCTGGGTCTTGGTATTCTTCCAGCTTCCCGATGAAAATCCGAGAGATATAGTAGTGGCAGGATACCATCCGTTGAATCCATATTCATCGTCCGGTGCCGGTGTATATGACGTGAACGGTCCGTCACCGTTGCTGTAAACTTCATTGTAAGTCAAATCACCAGGGAAGACTATCGTGTCGCCATAGACATGAGTCTCACTGTACAATACTGTAGAATTACCATCATTGATTTCACTTGAACTTGAATAGTTCCTTACATATTCAATTGTATAGACATCAGCGGCTCTGTACATGTAAATGACTGTTGTACCATGACTTGAAATGACAACTGACGAAATTGATGTTGAAGGTCCGTTGATTTCGAATGATTTTCCGGCACCAACATATTCCGTATAACCCTTAACAGGTTCCCAGTAAATATCATTGCTTGAATCCTCTCCTATAGTCTTGGTGTCATCGGCATAGAATGTTGTGTTTTCAATTTCATAATACCTGCTGTCACTTGTGGTATAGGTCCCATCAGGCTGTTGTTTCAATCTGTAGATGGTTACAGGCACTAATGTTGAAGACCATTGTGCATAGAATGTTACGTCTGAGTCAAAGTCATCGGAGAATACGAATGTATCACCGGCGTTATAATGGGTTCCGGAATCTTCTTCTGTAGAAGTCCAATACTTGAACTCATAACCGTCTCTTGTGAATCCGTTAGGAAGTACTGTCACAGTTGTATTGTAACTGCAGTAAGGACTGTTAGGATCAATCACTGAACCTGCGACAAATGGTGCATTTGCAGAATAAAGAACCTTATAGTATGGATAAGTTGCAACTGTAATCGTGTCTGTCGCAACATCACCGCACTCATTGCGGAATACTCTTGTAAACTGGGTGGTGGTATCGATTGAATAACCACTTATGGAAGCTGCTGTCTCACCGGAAATCGTTGACCAGTCAGTGTCCGTAGCACTCTTCTTTCTCCATTCGTAGTAACCGTTGTGGCCGCCAGAGGCTTCAGTTACATTTTTAATGTCGAAACTGGTATTCTTACAAACAGCTGCTATACTATTAATATCACCTGCTTCAACAGCATCATAGACATTGATTGTTGCTGTTGCAGTTTCCGTGCCGCAGCCAGGGGTCTGGTCGCTGGTGACTGTAACCGTAACATTGAATGTGCCGCTCTCTGTCGGTGTGCCGCTTATCGTTGTGCCGCTCCAGCTCACTCCGCC
>CALFIZ010000213.1 GCA_937877575.1 uncultured Marinilabiliales bacterium
TCTCCTTCTCAGCAGTGCGCTATGCCGATGCCCGTGTGTGGAGTTTCTTCCGCCATCACTATAGCCACGAGGAAATGGACAAATACCTTCCTTACCTTAACGGACACTTTGACCAATGCGACCACCTGCCGCTATGGATTAAGCCCGACAAGCCGCTTTCCATGCAAGACCTGCAGGCCGATATGCGCGACCATTTCGAAGGAACACCGTTGGATATGACAGCCGACATGACAGCCGGTCCATGGGGAATGCCTATCCGTCCTCTGCCAATGCACTTCAGCGATAGCGACAGCCTTGACTACTTCCGTGAGCGCCCCATCGCCACACAACAATCAGCTTTCACCATGACCTGCCAAATGCGCTCGTGGCTGCCCGATGATGTGGGCGGCATCACCTGGTTCAACTGCGATGATGCCAACATGGTGGCATACGTGCCACTCTATTGCTGCATCACCCAAGTACCCGACTGCTTCCGTTCCGAGAACAATCCACACAACGAGTTCAGCTATGAGTCCGCCTTCTGGATGAACAACTGGGTGGCAAATATGGTCTATCCGCGCTATTCGATGATGATAGGCGACCTGCGTGAAGCGCAAAAAGAATTGGAAGACTACTATTTCGCCGACCAGGACAGCGTATTGCTCTCAGTAAAGGATATGCAACCAGTTGAACGCCAAAACTTCCTGAACCGTAAAAGCATAGCATACGCCGAACGCATGATGCAACGCTGGGATAAATTGGCCAAGTTCCTCATTGTTAGATACAACGACCAAGTGGTGCGTCCTGCAAAGGACGGTGAAATAACTCGTGGCCCCTACTCCACTCCCGGCTATGACAAACAGTTTATCAATGCTATAGGGAAATCAACAGACGAACGCTATCGATTGAAAACAGTGATTGAACGTCAGGAAAGATAGCTGATACCATGGAAAACAACAGTCACACTTACGTGGCAATTGACATGAAAAGTTTCTACGCTTCGGTAGAATGCGTGGACAGGGGGCTTGATCCCCTGACCACCAATCTCGTTGTTGCCGACAAAAGCCGTACTGAGAAAACCATCTGCCTCGCAGTGTCTCCGGCACTGAAAGCCTACGGCATCAGTGGAAGGGCACGTCTCTTCGAGGTCGTACAGCGTGTTAAGGAAATCAACCTCCAACGGAAAAAAAAGGCTTCTTGGAAAATGTCCGGAAAATCCTGCAATGCCAATGAACTGGAAACTCATCCGGACTTGGAACTCGACTACATCATAGCACCGCCTCACATGGCACACTACATAAATGTGAGCACCAAAATATATGAGACATACCTGAAATATGTTTCATCAGAAGACATACACGTCTATAGCATTGACGAGGTTTTTATTGATGTCACCGGATATCTCGGCACATACAAAATGACTGCCCATGAACTCGCCATGAAGGTGATACGCGACGTGCTAAGCAAAACCGGAATCACTGCCACAGCAGGCATCGGAACCAACTTGTATTTAGCAAAAGTCGCCATGGATATCGCAGCCAAGCACAAAGAGGCCGACAAAGACGGAGTACGCATAGCTGAACTTGACGAAATATCGTATAGGAAACTGTTGTGGAATTACAAGCCGATTACCGGTTTCTGGCGCGTGGGCAGAGGTACTGCCGCAAGACTGGCCCCGTACGGCATTGACACGATGGGCAAAATTGCCCGGACATCGCTACAGCATGAGGATTTCCTTTACAATCTCTTCGGAGTGAACGCAGAATTGCTGATAGACCATGCCTGGGGCTACGAACCATGCACAATGGATATGATAAAATCATATAAGCCTGAAAGCAATTCCCTCAGCAGCGGCCAGGTGCTAAAGAGCCCCTACGATTTTGCAAAGGCGAAGGTGGTGGTGCAGGAAATGTCCGACGCCATAGCTCTTGACCTCGTTGCAAAACACAAGGTGACTGACCAACTGGTGCTCACTGTAGGTTATGATACAGAAAGTCTGACCAATCCTGAAATTCGGGCTAAATACCATGGAGAAGTGCATACTGACCACTACGGACGACAGGTGCCGAAACATGCACAAGGGACAACCAACCTCAAAATGCAGACATCATCTTCAAGACTCATCATGCAGGCCATCGTTGAACTCTATGACCGAATCGTCAATCCCGACCTGCTCATCCGAAGACTTACCATTGCCACAAACCATGTGGTTGATGAGGACTCTGTCAAACATAATACTGATATTCAGCAGCTTGACCTTTTTATCGACTACGAAGAACTGAAAACCAGGAAAGAGCAGGAGCAACAGGCGCTGGACAAAGAGCGGAGAATACAGGATGCCCGTCTCGCCATAAAACAGCGTTTCGGGAAAAATGCCATTCTCAAAGGACTGAATTTCGAGGAAGGGGCCACAGCAATAGACCGCAACGCCCAAATAGGAGGTCACCACGAATAGATGACAAAATCACAAATCAGGAAGCAGTTATGGACACAGATAACGACATAATTAATTTACCGCACTGGGAACCAAAGAATCATAAGCGTATGTCAATGCTTGAACGTGCAGCACAGTTTGCTCCGTTTTCCGCATTGACAGGCTACGATGCCGCCATCAGGGAATCAGGCAGACATACCGATGACAAGATGGACATAGAAGACTATACCAACGAGCAGTTGAACCGCAAGATGTCACTGCTGATGGACATGCTTGATAAAAAGCCGACTCTGACAATAATATACTTTCAGCCAGACACCCTTAAGTCAGGCGGCTCCTATCAAACCTACACCGGGGTCATGAAAAAAATAGACGAATACGAGCATCAGCTGATAATGCAGGACGGGAAGAAAATACCTTTGAATTCAATTATGGATATTGACTTCAATCCCATTAATCCGTCTCACGATATCTGTGACAAAGCTTCCGATGAAACGGGTTCATCTGTTAAAATGAGAACGTGAATCCCACACCGAACAGTTCCTTGAACTGTACGGCACTCTTGTCATAAACACCATCACCGTCTGTATCTAAGACAAGAACGTTCTTATCCCATATAAGACTCGTTCCGATGTTGGCTGCCATAAATTTGTTTATCTGCATCACAACAGCCAAATCCCAGTTAACAACAGGATTATAACCTTGCTTGTCAAGATAGTCGAAGAATGCCTTTGCACTCGTCTGCAATGTTACGTTCTTGAAAATTTCCTTGTTAAAATCACATCCTACCTGAGCACCCAAGCCGACTCTTACAACCTGATCCGCATCATTGCCGTATTTAGTCCTCAGCTCAGGGATTGTGACTATAGTCACAATCCCTGAGCTGAGGACTA
>CALFIZ010000214.1 GCA_937877575.1 uncultured Marinilabiliales bacterium
ACCGATGACAGTTCCCATAAATCCCAAGGATGGAGCAAGAGAGATAAACAGTGCTATCCAGCTGAGACCCTTCTCAAGGTTACCTGTTGCAACGCTACCATAAGAACCTAAAGCTTTCTCAACCTGGTCAATGCCATCGTCATACTTTGCAAGACCTTCATAGAAGACGCTTGCGAGAGGGCCACGGGTGTTCTTGCAAACCGTCATTGCCTTCTGCGGACCGCCATTCTTGAGGGCTGCTTTGATGTCACCTAACAATTTATTAGAATTTGTGGTTGACATTGTCAGATAGATAATTCTTTCAATAACCAATGCCAGACCGAATATGAGACACAAAAGAACGGTAGCCATAAAGCCAGCACCACCTTCGATGAATTTTTCTTTTAAAACATAGTGAAATGATTTCTTCTGCTGCACCTGATCTTCAGGAACTACTGACTGTGCCGGTGCAGGAGTTGTGGTCTCCTCTGCCACTTGTTCTGTTGTTTGCTGTTCATCTGCTGTTTGTGCAGCATCTTGAGCGAAAGCGTTAACTGTTACAAATGTTAGCAAAAATGCCATTGCTAATAACGAAAATAATCTTTTCATAATTTTTTTAATTAATTTGTTTATTTTTTGTTTCTAATAAAATTCCGCGGAGAAAGAGGGATTCGAACCCTCGGTTCCGTTTTGCAGAACGCACGCTTTCCAAGCGTGTACCTTAAGCCACTCGGTCATCTCTCCGAACTTGATTTTTAGCCGCTTTAGAACACCCCAACAAGGCACTCTGTACCGCCTAAAAATTTTGCCTGCTAAATTAGTATTTTTTTTTCAAATAAATCAAATACTGTTTATTTTTAATTAACCATTTTTTAAGTTTTTGTCAACAACCACTGATAACCAATTGGTTACAATGATTTTTTCTTGTGCTATATTCCAAAAATCCTCTTTGCATTTTCATTTGTGATGTCAGCAACAGTCGCCACGGAAACACCCGTAATTTCCGACAATTTATTAGCAATCAGAGGAATATAAGAACTTTCATTACGCTGTCCCCTATACGGCACAGGAGGCAAATACGGTGAATCAGTTTCCAAAACCACCCTGTTCAAATCCAAAAATTCAAAAAATGACGGAATTTTAGAGTTCTTGTACGTGCATATCCCCCCAACCCCGAAATAAAAATTCTCATGTCTCATCGCCCGAATGGTCTCATCTATGGTCCCGCTCCAACAATGGAATATTCCCCTCACATCCTGAAACCCGCTCTCATCAAGGATATCCAAAACAACACTCTCCGAATTGCGACTGTGAATTATCACCGGAAGCTTCAACAGCAAAGACCACGCAAACTGCTCCCTCAACACTGTCTTCTGAAAATCCATATAAGTAGTGTCCCAATACAGGTCCATACCAATCTCCCCCACCGCCACATAACCGACGCCACCGTTGAACAATTCCTCCCCTATCAGCTCCATCTCATGCTTGTAGCCGTCGTTTACCGATGTCGGATGCAACCCCATGGCACCATAACACATACCTTTATAATAGCTAAGCATGGACCTCAAAGGAGCAATCGACAGATAATCCTCGTTGGGTAAAACCAGTTTCCTTACCCTGTTGTCAAGACACCGCTGCACGACCTCAGCCCTGTCCGAATCAAACTGACCGGCATAAAGATGCGTGTGTGAATCGGTGAAATAATATTCGTCTTCGTTCATGCTGCAAAAATACAACATCTTTTCAAAAAATAATTTACATTTGCAGTTTCAAGTAACAATGAAAATGAAAGTACTTGTCATACGTCTCAGCTCAATAGGCGACATAGTCCTTACCTCTCCCGTCGTCAGATGCCTCAAAATGCAAACTGACTGCACTTTGCATTTCCTCACGAAGAAATGCTACAATACCCTCGTCGCCAATAATCCATATATTGACAAAGTGATTCTTTTCGATGGAGACATAAAAACGACGGTAAACGAACTTAAAGCCGAAAACTATGATTTCATTGTTGACTTGCACAACAATACACGGTCGCATATAATACGCAGACGGCTGAGAAAACCGGGAGCATCTTTCAACAAGCTGGATTTCAAGAAGTTCCTAATCACCAAATTCAAAATAAACCTGCTACCGAAAGTGCATGTGGTTGACAGATATTTCGGTGCCGTAAAAAAACTGGGGGTTGAAAACGACGGACGCGGATTAGACTATTTCATCGACGAAAAAGAAAAACTGCCGACAGGCCTCGAACTCCCCGAACACTATATCGTCTTTGCCATCGGCGGACAACACAAGACTAAAATAGTTCCGACCGATATCATAGTTCAGATATGCAATAGCATGAGAACCAATAAGATATATGTTATAGGCGGCAAGGAAGACAGGGTTGAGGGCAGCAAGATAATACTCCGGTGCAGCAATGTATTCAATCTCACCGACAGACTGACCATAAACCAGTCGGCACAGGTGATACGTAACGCCGACCGCGTTTTCACCGGAGACACAGGCATGATGCATATCGCAGCCGCATTCAAAAAAGACATAACCTCCTTCTGGGGAAACACAATTCCAGAATTCGGCATGTATCCTTATTATCCGACTGATTTCAAAGGCAAGTCGGAGATTGTTGAAAACAAAAACCTGAAATGCCGCCCGTGCAGCAAACTCGGCTACGACCACTGCCCGAAAGGTCATTTTATGTGCATGAGATGGCTGAAAAGTTGAATAAAGTTAAAAGTTTAATAAAAAGGTATGAAAAGAAATATACTGATTACAATTCTGACACTGATTTGCGTTATAAACGCAAATGCGCAGATTTCAATGGTGAAGTATTCAGATTCAATAAGCAGCGGCGTAGTATGTGCGCTGCCTAAAACTTCATTCATAGTGGAAGTCCACTATTCCGAAATCATCACAAAACCGGGCATTTATGCCGATTATGCCGAAAGTATGCTTGGTATTGAAAATGTCGTGAAAAAGGAAAAGAGGTCCTATTCCGTTGACAACATAATCCTGAAACCTTTTACCGAAGCCGATGAAAATGCTCGATTCTGCATCAAAAACGAATCGACGGCAAAGTCGGAATCGGAATGCTATGTCCATA
>CALFIZ010000215.1 GCA_937877575.1 uncultured Marinilabiliales bacterium
CATGCGACAGTTACGAATGGGACGATGACACCTACACGGTAAGCGGTGACTACGTCCATACCTACGAAACTATCCAAGGCTGCGACAGTATCGTCACGCTGCACCTGACAATCAACAATGGTTATGTTGGCGAGTTCTGGGCAGTGTCATGCGACAGTTACGAATGGGACGATGACACCTACACGGTAAGCGGTGACTACGTACATACCTACGAAACCGTCCATGGCTGCGATAGTATTGTGACCCTGCACCTGACAATCAACAACAGCGTTGAAAGCAACATTTATGAAACTGTCTGCGACAAGTACTTCTTCAATGGTGATTTCATCTATGAAAGCGGTATTTACACCAGTTATTTGGAGACAGCTCAGGGTTGTGACAGTATTGTTAACCTCAATTTGACGGTCAACCATTCGTCAGAGCCAGATACCATTGTTGCTTACAGTTGTTATGAATACACTTGGAATGACAGTACGTATCACACAAGCGGTTTCTACACACAGTACTTCCAGAATGCTGAAGGTTGCGACAGCATCGTACACTTGCAGCTTTACCTCCACGGAACCACTAATACTGAGTTCGAGGTGACAGCCTGCGACAGTTATACCTGGAACGATGAAACCTATATCATGAGCGGTATATACAGACAAACATTCCAGACAGTTCAAGGTTGCGACAGTATTGTAACATTGTATCTGACTATCAATCGTTCAGTTGAAACTTCGTTCGATGTAAGGGCATGTGGCAGTTATTCATGGTATGGTGGAACATATTATGAAAGCGGTGATTACACCAACGTCCTGCAGACGCTTCATGGTTGCGACAGTGTCGTGACGATGCATCTGACAATAGTTGACCAGCCGGTTGTATCCATAGTTAACTATGCTACAGTCTGCGGCAACCAAGACGGTTACATTGAAGTCAGAGTTGATGGTGGCAATGCGCCATACATCTATAAGCTCAACAACGGATTCGAAAGTGAACCTCAGATGAGCAATACATTCCGTTACGAAGGTCTTATGCCGGGTCTGTACATCATAAATGTTGAAGACAACAGTGAATGTTCTATCGACCGTGAAATAGTCACTTTGTTATCGTTACCGGAAGGACAATTTGAGGCTTTCGTTGATAGTTATGATCCTGGTTGTTCTGCAAATACGGGCTATATCACAATTGAGGTAAGAGGTGGTGTGGCACCATTCACTTACAGGATTGAACAGACTGACGGTACATATTATAAGGAAGTGACAAGCTACTATTATTTGAACATCTTCTCTGACCTCGGAGCAGGAACATATAAGGTAAGCACAGTTGATGCCTTTGAGTGTAACCGTGAGCCTGAGGAATCGATTATCGTACTGAATCAGCCTGAAGAGCATATAGCAATAGTTGAACCTATTGAAGTTGGAACAGGCTGTCAGAATGGAGAAGGTTGGATAACAGTCCATATAACAGGCGGCCTTGCACCATACACCTACATGGTAGGTCATATTTATCAGAGTGCTCCTACAAATGATATGGAATACACATTCACCGACTTGAATTCAGGCAGTTACGAAATCATTGTAATTGATGCCAACGGCTGTCAAAGCAAACTCAATGGAGCAGTGGTTGTTCCTGAAGTTGAGAGAGCCATGGATGTTGTCGTGAAATCATTGAGCCGTTGTTACGGAGTTGATGATGGAACTGTAACACTCACAGTCAGTGGCGGTTATCCACCATATCAGTACTCACTTGATGCAGAACATGTAAGTGACTGGACAGATGCAACAGAATATGAATTTGATGGCATTGCAACAGGCAGTTACATGGCTATGGTAACCGACAGTCATTCGTGTACGATAAGTAAGCCGGTTGTCCTTGAAGAAGGCAGACCGTTGGAGATTGTCGTCAACTACAAGATGAACGACAGTGGTAAAGGTGGTGAAGTGTCGCTCAGTGTAGCTGGAGGCAGTCCAAAGTACATCTATTCATGGGTAAATGACCTTGGTGGAAGTGAAAGTACTGCAGAACAATATGATACAGTTCACGTATTCAAGAAACTTACACCTGCCCTTTATGACTTCTACATTTCTGATGGTTTAGGCTGTCAGAAGGTGGTGACATTGGGAATCGGTGAGAATACCGGAATCAACTTCGAAATCCTCGGTGACACGACATGGTGCGAAGATGAGACAGGTACTCTCTACGTATCACGTGATGACATGAGAATTTACAGATGGAACAATAATGAGACTACACAATCCATCGAAATCAGCAAATATGCCGGCACATACACCTACACGGTATTCTGTGTTGATGAAGACGGCAATAGTGGTACTGCATCGAAGACTGTGACAATCGTTGATTGTGAAGAAATTTACAGTCAGGTTGCAATCAGCGGCGAAAACTTTGTATGCTATGGTGACAGCATCACACTGACAGCTGTAACCGGACCGTTCGATCATTATTCCTGGAACACTGGAGCAACAACTCAAAGTATAGTGGTCAGGGGTGATAAAGTTGGTACCGAGATATACAGTGTAATGGTTAGTGATGACAGCGGTCATTATGGTTATGCAGACTTTGAAGTTGAAGTCGGATGGTGTGATGACCTCATCATCTATCCTAATCCTGCCAACGATGTATTACATGTCAACTGTTCTAATGTTATCGGACAGTATCGTATAGTGAACGATATGGATAATATCATGATGAAGGGGACCGCAATCAATAAGAAATCATTTGATATTGAAACACAGCATTTGAGTGCCGGTCATTATTTAATCGAGTTTTATCTGCCTGATATAAACAAAATATTGATATATCAATTGATAGTAATACATTAATTAATATCAAAATATAGAATGTAATTGAAAGGGCGGGTTTCAAATCCGCCCTTTTTTATATGGTTGTCAATTGGTTTATAACAGAAAAAAAGTATTATCTTTGCTTTTTTGTATAATAATTATAAATCAAGCAAAATGAAGACTACCCGTAGAGATTTTCTCAAAATTTCGGCTGTTGGCACTGGTGTCATTGCCGGGAATATGATTTTGGGCGGATGTACAAGAAAAGGCACTGATTCTCAGATAGATGGCAATCTGATAAAAAACGTTCTCGGTGACAATCGTCCTGTGAATATGACTGATTATGCTGCGCCAAAACTCGACCGTGTTCGCATAGGTTTTGTTGGCATTGGTGACCGTGGGAGCGAAGCTGTTGAGAGAATGACCCACATAGAAGGTGTTGATATAGTTGCGGCGTGTGACAAGCGTCCGGCTGCCATTGCAGGCACTCAGGCCATCCTTCAGAGGGCAGGGCTGCCTAAGGCCAAGGAATATGGCGGTTCCGAAGAGGCATGGAAGGGTCTTTGTGAAGACCCCGATGTGGACCTTGTATATATCTGCACCGGCTGGAATCTTCATACACCTGTCGCCGTTTATGCCATGGAACATGGAAAACATGTCGCCGTGGAGGTTCCTGCAGCCCGTACTCTTGATGAATGCTGGCAGTTAGTGGAAACATCCGAACGCACCAAAAGGCATTGTATGATGCTTGAGAACTGCTGCTACGATTTCTTCGAGCTTCTTACCCTCAATATGGCTCGTCAAGGCTATTTCGGCGATATCATCCATGGTGCCGGCGGTTATCTTCACGACCTTATGGGCTTTAATTTCTTCAAGCCTATTGATGATGTCCAGGCTGACGGCTACGGCTATACCGATTACTGGCGTCTTAAAGAGAACCGTGACCGTAACGGAAACCTTTACCCGACCCACGGACTTGGTCCTATATGCCAGATTATGAATATCAACCGTGGTGACAAAATGGACTATCTCACTTCTATGTCATCCAACGATTTCACAATGGAGAAAAAAGCCAATGAAAAAGCTGCCACAGACCCGGACTTCATTCCGTTTGCAAATCACAAATACCGTGGCAATTTCAACGTTACAACCATAAGGACCCATCTCGGACGCACCATTCTCGTCGAGCACGATGTCTCAACGCAGCGTCCTTATTCTCGTATCCATCAGATAATCGGAACTAAGGCCATGGCTCAGAAATACCCGGGACCTGAGAGAATTTCAAGCAATATTAAGGAAATATGGCTCAATGGTGAGGAAATGGATGAAATCAAGAAAAAATACACATACAACATAGTTAACCGTATCGGTGATCTCGCAAGGGAAGTCGGCGGACATGGAGGAATGGATTTCATAATGGACTGGCGGCTTATCGACTGTCTGCGAAATGGTCTTCCGCTTGACCAAACCGTCTATGATGCCGCTCTCTGGAGCTGCATAGCACCTCTCAGCGAATGGTCGGTTGCCCACCGTTCCAATTCCATTGATGTCCCTGATTTCACCGGTGGCAAATGGAAAACCAATAAACCTCTCGACTTAACTAATGCGTAATATTAAAAACTTATAAAATGAAAAAAAATCTATTATTAACCGTATTATTGTTTTTTGGCGTTTTGGCTGTTAACGCCCAGCCGATTTACAATGCACAAGGCATTGAACTGAAACACAATATGACTGCTGAGGAAGCTGAACTTTATAAAACAGTCAGAATGGAAACTCAGACAACAAATCCGCCTACAGGCGACATTCGCCCGATAGCCGAGTATGAGCCCATGGAGGCAGTCTTGGTAAGATACCCTTTCGGCATTCCTATCAGCCTCATTAAAGAAATGGCCAAAGACATAAAAGTTATCACCATTGTCCAGAATGCCAGCCAGGAAAACACTGTCCGCAACCAATATATCAGCAATCAGGTGAATATAAGCAACTGTGAGTTCCTGTATCACGCCACCGACACTTATTGGACCCGTGACTATGGTCCTTTCTTCCTCGCCATTGACGATTCTGAGGTTGCAATGTATGACTTCACCTATAACCGTCCACGTTACAACGACAATCAGGTCAACACCGCCTTGGCACAATACCTTTCACTTGACAGATATGCCTCAACACTCCAGCTCACCGGCGGCAATTATATGAATGACGGTACCTCACAGGCTGCATCCACTACACTGACATATACAGAGAACCCTTCCTGGTCCCATAATCAGATTGCCCAGCATTTCGAGGATTATCTCGGCATTACCGACTACCATTTCATTGATGACCCGTTAGACGATTATATAGAGCATATCGACTGCTGGGGCAAATATCTTGCGCCTGACAAGGTTATGATAGGACAAGTTCCTCCAACCGATTACAGATACCAGGAATATGAAAGCGTTGCAAATACATTCGCAAACATGACTTCACCTTACGGTACACCTATGCGGGTGTATCGCGTATATACACCTGGAAACTACCAGACTACCCCTTATACCAACAGTCTGATTCTCAACAATAAAGTTTTTGTTCCTATTTCCGGCAACTCCAACGATGCCGCCGCACTTGCTTCATATCAGGCAGCAATGCCGGGCTATCAGGTTATCGGAATCAACTATTATGGCTGGGAAAATACAGATGCCCTTCACTGCCGTACCCATGAAATCGCCGACAGGGAAATGCTCTATATCAAACATCAGCCTCTGCACGACACGGTTGACAGCTATGGTACCGTCACTATCAGCACGGACCTTTATTCTTACGGAAATCATACTGTCCTTGCCGACTCGGTTATCGCTTATGTCAGGGTTCCCGATGGTGAATATACCGGTTATTCCATGACCAATACCGAAGGCAACACCTGGTCGGTGAATATTTCAGGCTTGCCTAACGGTGAACTCGAATATTACATTTTCGCAGCCGATGATTCAGGACGCAGGGAATGTCATCCTTACATAGGCGCTCCGGACCCTCATCCGTTCATTCTCCGTTACTTGTCAACAGTCCCCGGTGATGCCAATGGCGACAGTGTAGTTGACATTACTGATATTACAATCACTATCAGCTACATGATGAGCGGCAGTGCCAATCCGTTCATTTTCGAAAATGCTGATGTGAACAATGACGGTGCTGTCAATGTCCTTGATATTATTTTGATGGTCAACATTATCTTCAGCGGCAAATAATCATGAATGACATAGTAATGACGCTCGATGCCGGCGGAACAAACTTCGTTTTTTCGGCTTATCAGAATGCAAAGGAAATAATCGGACATGTGCATCTCAAAACTCCTAAGAAGGAAAACGGTGCAGTGCTTGAGGATGTGTTGAACACTATTGTCAAGGGCTTCAAGATGGTTGAGGAGAAACTTCCCGGAAAACCGACGGCAATCAGTTTTTCCTTTCCCGGTCCTGCCGAATATGAACTTGGCATAATCGGTGACTTGCAGAATCTCCCTCTGTTCAGAGGCGGGGTAGCCCTCGGCCCTATGCTTCAGAATATCTTTGGGATACCTGTCTTTATCAACAACGATGGTGACCTTTTCGCATACGGTGAGGCTATGGGCGGTTTCCTGCAGCACATCAATCAGAAACTTGAGACCATCGGCAGTCCCAAAAGATTCAAAAATCTTCTGGGTGTGACCTTCGGCAGCGGTTTTGGCGGAGGTATCGTTACTGACGGTAAAATCTATCCCGGCGACAATTCCGCACAAGGCGAAATAAACCGTTTCTGTGACAAGTTCAACACCGACTTTTCGATAGAGGAAAGTACGTCAATAAAGGCTATAAAACGCATGTATCGGGAGTTTTCAGGCTCTAATGACGAATCTCTTGAGCCTAAGGATATCTTTGATATTGCTGAGGGTAACAAACCTGGAGATGCCATTGCAGCCAAAGCCACTTTCAAGAAATTCGCGGAAGCGGCAGGCATGGCCCTTGCCAATGCGGCTTCTCTGACCGATGGACTTATTGTCATTGGCGGTGGCCTTGCCAACGCTTATCCTATCTTTATGAATGATATGGTGGCTGAAATGAATAAGCCTTTCCACACCAATGCCGGGGAGGATATAACCCGCATGGAAGTCTCTGTCTTTAATCTCGAAGATGAAAAAGATATGAAGAAATTCCTCAAAGGCGATGTAAGAACAGTCAAAGTACCATTTTCTGACAAAACTATCACTTACGACCCGATGAAACGTATCGGAGTGGGTGTTACACGCTTGGGTACCGAAAACGCCATTTCTCTCGGTGCCTATTATTACGCTGTTAATAGATTAAATTTGGAATAAAAAACATATAACATTGAAAATGAAAAAGTTACTCTTTACATTTTGTCTTATGGCGGCTATGGTCCTCAATGCTCAGGAAGTCGCAAAAACTTATTATTTCAACTCACCGCAAATAATTGATCACAATGGTTATATTCTGGTGGAGTTTCCCGGAACTATGCAGTCGGCAGTTCTCGGCAATCCTATGATGCCTTATTGTGCTTCACAGCTCCTGCTTCCTCCAGGATATGAGGCTTCTGACGTGGAACTCGAATTCGGCAGGCTGATACAGATTGAAGCCAAAGGGGAAATCTTCCCGAAACAGCCTGTACGCCCTTACAGCGCAGACCCTATAACCGATTTTTATAAGAATGAGGATGTGTATAACAGCAAGGCTGCCTATCCGGCTAAGGCTTCAGGTGTCCTCTCTACGGGTTTCTATAAAGGCCATTCCATTGCAAATGTGGTAT
>CALFIZ010000216.1 GCA_937877575.1 uncultured Marinilabiliales bacterium
GATCTACACTCTTTCCCTACACGACGCTCTTCCGATCTACAGCTGCTCCTACATTCACTCTGAGAAGCAATGATTTTGAAAACGATGTTGAATGGACTCCTGCTAAGGTCGCTTCCAACTGCTGGGGCATCTTATTAGGTCTTCGTCTGATATTCTAACTTTTATCATTGCTAATGAAAACGTGGGGATGAAATAATCATCCCCACGTTTTTTTTGCTCAAAAATCAATTCATTAACGTAATTATTTTTATTTTCGCAGTTTGTTTGTTATTAATATGATTTCAAAATGAAAAAGATAATTCTTACAGCTCTTGCAATACTCATTTTCAATATCGGCTATGCACAACATACGCCTGTTTATGCCGTTACAACTTATGAATTGATTTTCTCATCAGCACAATATAATGTCTTCGACAGCAAAAGCGGCAACGTCCTAAGATTCTCCCCATGGTTCAACCTTGAGGAATCAGTGAACTTCGATATAGGGACAACCATCGGATTCACCGCCGGATTGTCAGTGAAAAACATTGGCATCATCCACAAACTGAGCGACCCCTCCACAGTTGACCCGAAATTTGAAAGCACAACCATCAGGAAAAAATTCCGCTCATATAATATAGGTATCCCCGTAAGTTTCAAACTCGGCAACCTGTCACAATTTTTCATATACGGAGGGTATGAGTTCGAAATCCCGATCAACTTCAGGGAAAAAACATATATCAACGGAGCAAAAACCAAATACGAAAGCGAATGGTTCAGCAACAAAACCCCAAGATACATGCAGTCGCTGTTCCTTGGCCTGAAGTTCCCATATAACATAGGTGTAAAAGCAAGATACTACCTCACCAACTTCTTCGCAAATGACTGTGAGGATTATGTACATGACTATCCTGCAATTAAATACAAAGATTTCGAGGCACGGGTTTTCTACTTGAGTCTAACCATAGACCTGTTCAACAAAATGGATACAAGAATTCATATTCCGACACCGAACAGCAGAAACAAGAGAAACCGTGAGCCGCAGTATTATTACAATTAATAATGACAACACATAACAGCAGTAAATTAGGCACCACTTCAGGAGTATTCCTGCCATCGCTTCTGACCATCGTCGGGGCAATCATGTTCCTGCGATTAGGATGGATCATCCAGCAGGGCGACCTGATGCAGTCAATTTCGATAGTCATCACCACCTTCGCAATATCCTTGATTACAGGATGCTGCCTGTCGTCAATTGCTACCGACAAGAAGATACAGAATGACGGCATATATCATATACTTTCGAGAAGTCTGGGGCTGCCGATGGGAAGCACCATCTGCATAATGATGACACTTGCCATGATTTTCAGCGCCGCATTGCAAATAATAGGCATATCGGAATCTCTGTTAAACATCTCAAAAGTAAGCAATTATCTGCATATCGCACCATCAGCCGCATCATACAGGATTATCGGTTCAACATTGTTGCTGCCTGTCTTCGCTTTAGTGATGATTTCCCGTAAATCCACATTCATCAAGAGATTCAAATATATAGTCGTCATCACTATCATCCTTGCTACCGTTTCCGTCATTGTCGGCTTATTCACAAAAGTCGACATTCATCCTCTTGCCCCAAGCAGAGGAACCGCATACGACGGCCACTCATGGATTTATGTTTTCAGCATATTCTTCCCTGCATTATCAGGTTTTGCCACCGGCCTCGCCAACTCAACAGGACTGAAGGATGCAAAGAAATCCATTCCGAAAGGGATGATTTCAGCAATAATCACATGTGCCGTCATATACATTATAGTTATAATAATGCTTGCATTTGAAGTCAGACCCGACATCCTAAACACGACAAATTATCTTCCGGCAATATCATGGAATGCTCCGATAACATTTATATGCTGCTGGATATCACTTGTTTTCATAGCCTTAAACGCTCTTACAATCGGGCCCGACATAATTCTTTCCATGGCTCAGGACAAGGTGCTGCCCAAGTTCTTCGCCTATTCCCATGACAATTCCGACAAGCCGGTCATCAACATAATAATCATGTTTGTCCTCACCGAATGTGCCATACTCATCGGTGATTTCAACACCTTGGCACGGATAACCACATTTTTCCTGCTTGTCTCATACGCACTCATAAATCTTGCGCTGATGCTTGAGAAATGGACGAATCCGGATTTCCGTCCCACATTCGATGTAAGCAAATATATAGGTCTCATCGGATTGTTTATATGCAGTGTTGCCTTATACGACCTTAATCGCTATGGGATGCTTGCAACAGTGATTGCCGTAATCCTGCTCTATTTTTTCATCAGACGCAAAAGACTTCAGCTCGAATATGATGACGTATGGCAGAACGTACTTCTCGCCATCACCAAAACATCCATTTCAAGAATAAACAAAAGGAAACTCGAAAACAAAACGTGGCAGCCCAACATCATCGTTTTCAGCGGTGACAAGGACCAGCGTCCGTATCTTGTGGATTTCGGGAAATGGATTGCAGGCAAACACGGATTTGTAAGCAACTTCAATATTACGACATCAAAAGAAAAAAAGAACGCATACAAAAACACACGCAATGACACCAGTGTCATTGAAAACAGGATATTTCCGTCAAACGACATATACAGCGGTATAGAGACTGTGGCAAGTGTATATGGATTCTCCGGAATCGAACCCAACACCGTATTGTTCGGATTCAACAGCACCGCCAAGAATCGCGAGAGATACATAACCATGCTCGCCAACATCTCCAAACTCGACAAAAACATCCTTCTTATCCATTACAACGAAGACAACGGCTTCGGAAACAAGAAGAATTTCGACGTCTGGGTGACACCGGGTGAAAGGGACAGCCTCTTCGCACTCAACGTAATCAAGCTGATTAGCACTTCAACCGAATGGTCACAATGCACGCTCAGAATCAAAGTGGTGAACAGCAACAACTCCTCATACAATCTTGTGTATAACAAAGTTGAGGAGATAATGACACAGCTTCGAATAAGCGGCGAAATCCTGATCATCAACAACGAACTCGAAGACAAACCTGTAAAAGACCTAATCGTCTCACATTCTACAGATGCAGATGTCATATTCATAGCTGTGCCTCCTACCGGAAACTACAACGAGAAATACGACTACATGTCCGACCTCTCACAAATCAACAAGACAATAATATTCGTCAAGGCCTCAACCCAGTTCCAGTCAATAGGCAACCTCGACATCATCACCAAACAGTTACTGCAACCCGAGCAGACAACAGACACAGAGCCGGATATCGAAATGCAACTGCCTATACGCCAGGAAGCCGCATCCTTCTTCGTTGACCTCGACAAACAGGTCCGAACAGCCATCGACAAATCATTACACAACCGTTTTGACCTGATTTCCAAATATTTCAAAACCAATATCGAGTATATACTCGAAACCGTAAAGACCAACTACGTTCAGACAAATTCCCCGGGGAGATTCCGTCACATCGCACATATTTCAGGAAAAACCATCAAACAGAAGTTTGTGGAATTCATCAACGACATACTGCCTGAAATACATAACCTCATTATAGGCAGCAGCAGCGACTTCCTCAACGAGATGTCAACAATATGTGCTTCCATACCTAAAACATTTACAGTATTTTACGAAGAAAACCTTTCATATCCTTCTGATAACGACACTAACGACATCATCAAATTCAAGAAGAAACTCGCACGTTATTTCAAGCACAACAGAGAAGGATTCTACCCTTACGAAGTCAAAATCGACAAGTTCATAACCAACAGGTTGGATGCCATGTACAATGAAATGATGGCCACAGCATTCGACCAGTTCAAAGATTATTGCCTTTCGTATTATTTCAACATTAACAACATTGTCAATTCCATCGATGACACCAATGCGATAATAAACGGTTCATGCAACCATGAAGGCTTCAATTTCGACGAGGCGGTTGAAAACATTTATTGCCACATTGAGGCTTCCAATGACAAGAACAATAAGACCGTAAATGAAATCAAGAACACTCTTATCGCTATAAAGAACAAATATTTTGATGAAATACGCGATTATTTTGACGTTCTCAACTTCGGTGACATCAAAGTCAAATCCAATGCCGTAAACTGTAACAGCTGTTCAGATACCGTAACCGCCAAATTCGACAGACTAAGCACTATACTGCCGGCATTGTTCAACAGATTAGTTCTCAACACCGACCTCGCAATCTTCAAAATAAAACTCAAAAGCTACAGTTCCGAAACGATATCCATCATAACCGATTTCATCAACAATAAAATCATCCCGTTCCATGAGGCATTCATCAGCGAAATCAAGGAAAACAACAACATAGAACTCGTTGAGACGTCCTCAGAATATGATATGAAGTCCGACATGTTCTCACATCTCAGTGAGATTAACGACAAGATAAACAAGAGTATCCTTCGTTTTCCCACCGAAATCACTATTCTCGACAATCAAGCAGTGGCAAGCCTTGGAGATGAAAACATCTATACTGTGCATTCATCCAACTTCGCCGCATCGCGACTGCTTGACAATTCAGTGCTTTACTATTATTCAAACAACCTAAAGAAACAGCTCAACATCCTCGGTTCCAAAGTTGACAGTTCGCTTGACAAGCACAAGGACATCATCACACAGCTGTCATTCACCAATGAAGACAATGAGGAGCAGAAAGATGCAATCATTCTGAACATCTACAATCTGATAATTGAACTCAAGACATCGCTGGACGAAACGTGCCACGAAATACAGTCAACCGAAACCATTACCGACGAGCAACTGCAAATAGAACAGTTCATTGACTCTTCACACAATCTGCACAACATCATCAGCACCAACATCAACGATAAGCAAAAGGAGAAATTCATCTCACTGCGTGAAAACATATCCGTTTCATTCCACAAGACACTGTCGAAAATATTCTATCGACAGAACACCAGTCTCAAATTCGCCAAGAATCTTCAGCAGAGAAATTCCGACAATGAACTTCTGAAACTATATATCAACGCCACCAACAAAATTTCTCTTAAACCTGAAGTTGACCAGAGGCTCCCCTACTCCTACAAACAGCTTTTCATCAACAACCAACAGTACAACAAGGAATTATGGGTTGGAAGAGCCAAGGAGACAAACGACTTCAACATTCTGTTGAGTCAGTATAACAGTCTGAAGGCAGGAGCAATTATGGTTACCGGAGGTATAGGGTCTGGCAAAACATTCTTCTCATATCATGTTGCCAAGACCGCATTTCCCGACCAGCAGATATTCACCATAAAATCCGTAACCGGCGGAAGTGCATCTGTCAGCAAGTTCGAGACATCATTCCTCAGAGCCATCGAAATGCAGAATATATCCATATTCAAGGCTATCCGCGAAATCCCCAAGGGTTCCATTTTCATCCTCGACAATATTGAACAATGGTGGCACCGCGGCGACAAAGGCGATGAAGTGATAAAACTGATTATCGATTTGGTGAACAAATACGGTGAAAACTATCTGTTCATTCTGAATTCAAACACTGAAGGCCTTAACGCCCTGCAACTTACAACCAACATACGAAACATAATCATCGGTACCGTCAATCTGCTTCCGTTCAGCGCAGAAGAGCTCGAAGCCATCATCACAAGACGTCATAAGGCCGGAAACATGCATATATGCATCGACAACAAGAATGAAAAGCAGTTGCGTCCATGGCATTATGCACAACTGTTCCTGCAATATGACAAACTCACGGCGGGCAACATCAAATCAGCCTTGAGCACATGGCTCGCATGTATCGACAAAGTCGAAAGCGACACTATATTCATACATCATCCTGAAGTACCGAAGTCATTGCCATTCAACGAATTGACCAAACAACAGATTATATTTCTCGTACAGTTCATAATACATAACAATATGTCATACGAAAGGATGCAGGCAATATACAACCGCCCGGTGTCGAGTCTGAAACAGGATGTCAACGTGCTTATAAGGTTAAGGCTTCTTGAAAAAAAGAGCGAGAATGTATTCGGAATAAACAATATCCTATATCCGTTTATTATAGAGGAACTTAACAACATAGAAATGATTTAACGTCATGGAAGGGACTGAAATTCAATACAATCTGACGCCAACGATAATCAATATAATCGTAGTCACGCTGATTCTTCTGCTCATACTGAAGCTGCTGAAATACATATTCCCGCTGCTTCCGCGCAAAGAACGCACCAGAGAATGGATAAAAAAGAATTTCGTTTATGCTGAAAGTATAGTCTGGATGATTTACATCGCCATAATCATCCCGTACCTGCACAAGACCAATATCATTTTTGAAATAATTGCAGTCTCCATCATCATGATTGTAATCATACTGATAGGATATTATTTCGGAAGGGATTTCTTTGCAGGGATTGTGTTCAGGTTTGCCTATAAAATCAAGGAAGGCGACTTCATTCAATACAATGACACAGTTGGGAAAGTCAAAAAGCTCGGAATGCAGAACATTGAGATTGAATCAGATGACAACAGATTGATATACATCCCTTATACATCAGCCAAACGCGGTACGTTCAGCAAGATATTCAACAATGAACAAAGTCTGACCTGCACTTTTTCATTCACCATCGACTCTCCTGCTGTCAGCAAGGAAACGATTTCATCCATCAAAGCGTATCTGATATCCCACCCTTCTGTCTCCACGCAATACGAACCGGTAATAAAATTCACTCAGGACGAAAACATGAAGACTTTGGTAACCATTTCATTTACAACGCTTGACGAATCAATGGATGACACTATAATGGAAAATATCAAAAATAAATTCAAATAATTCTGGCACACAAAACATATTAGCACGATTTTTGAGAAAAGAAGAACAAAGACAGGAAAATATTAACAATTAATCTATTTATATCATTATGAAAAAAATCGCTTTATTAGTATCGGTGTTGATTTTTTCAACATTTATGGCATCAGCACAATCAATTAACGATGCAGGTGCAAAATTCAACGAAGCCAATGAATCCTTCAAAGGCAAAGATTACGCAAAAGCAATAGAGAGTTATACTGAGGCTCTGAATATATGCGAAGCCCTCGGTGAAGAAGGAGCAGAATTGGGAGAAAAGATTAAGAAACAGATTCCAAACGCATACGTGAATCAAGGTAAGGTTCAAATGCAGGGCAAGGACCTTGACGGAGCCATCATAACTCTGGGCAATGCCATAGAAGTGGCACAGAAATACAATAATTCCAAGGCTGAAAAAAGTGCAGCCAAACTTCTGAGCAATGCTTATCTTGCAAAGGCCGGCAGCGCATATCAGGCAAAAGACTTTGATAATGCCCTTGACCTGTGCGAAAAGACAATTGCGCACAACAAAGCAGCCACGAAGGCATATCTTTATAAGACACTCATCTACAGCGAACAGAATGATGAAGAAAAGATGATTGAGGCTGCCAACCAAACAATAAAATATGCAATGGCCGCCCAAGAACCGGACGAAAAGACAGCATCACAAGCCAAATCAACAGCTTACACTTATTTCATCAACAAAGCCCAGGATTCATTTGGAAAGAAGAAATATGCTGACGCAGTCACCGACCTTGACAAAGCACTGCAATTCGACGAACAAAGTCAGACAGCCCTTTACCTAAAGGCTTCCAGCCTCAACTTCCAGGGCAAAAAAGACGAAGCCATTGCAACAGCTCTTATCGGTCTCGAAGCTCCGGACAACGACCATACACAGTTCCTCGGCATCAACCTCGAACTTGCAAGAGCATACGAAGCTAAGGGTGACACCGAAAACGCTTGCAAATACTACAAGATTGCTGCACAGTCACCTAACTTCAAGGCTGAGGCTGAAGGCAAAATGAAAGACGTTCTCAAATGCAACTAACATACTGTCAGAGGAATAAATGCGCAAGCTTTTAAATTCCGAACTGAACCGAATCGATATTAAAACCTTCAAGAGTGCCGAAAAGACTCCTGTCGCAGTAGTCCTCGACAACATAAGAAGCCTCAACAATATCGGTTCGGTTTTTCGTTCGTCAGATGCCTTCCTTATTTCAAAGGTTTATCTGTGCGGCATCACATGCTGTCCGCCTCACCGCGATATCCAGAAGACAGCATTAGGTGCAACGGAATCAGTGGACTGGGAATACTTCCCCACCACAGTTGATTGCATAAAAAAACTCAAATCTGAAGGCACTTTGATAGCTTCCATCGAACAAACAGATGAAAGCGTGACCCTGCAAGACTTCATCCCCGACAAAAACAGGCTTACCGCCGTGGTCATGGGCAACGAAGTGAAAGGCGTTGAAGATGAGGTTATAGGACTCTCAGATGTCTGCATCGAAATACCCCAGGCCGGCACAAAACATTCGCTGAACGTTGCAGTATGCACCGGCATCGTCCTGTACGATTTGTATAACAAGTTGAAAATCTAAATTTTCAAAACCACCATCAAAAAAAAGAGGGTCCCGCCAACGGAACCCTCTTTTTTTTATAAAGTCGGGATGAGAGGACTTGAACCTCCGGCCTCTTCGTCCCGAACGAAGCGCGCTAGCCAACTGCGCCACATCCCGATTTTTTACGCTGCAAAATTACTCTTTTTTTTCATTTATTTCCATTTCATTTTTTATTTTTGTAACCAATTGATAAAAATTGCGTCAAAAAGTAATGAACAGCATTAATGAAAACGATATCATTGAAAGAATAACCGGTGGCGACACCGAAGCGTTCTCTTATATAGTCAGTAATTATAAAGATATGGTTTTCAATATTGTATGCAAGATTATACCGGACTGTCAGGATGCTGAAGACATCACTCAGGACGTATTCGTCAAAGTGTTCCAGAATCTTGACAGTTTCAAATTCAAGTCGAAACTGACGACCTGGATTTACACTATAGCCTACAATGAGGCCATAAACGCAACACGCAGAAAGGCAAACGATTTCATCGCAATACCTGACAACTTTGACATCAAGGACAATGACACAGATGAAGAAGTCACTTATTCCGATGAACTGCTTGAAACCCTGAAAAAGGAAATGGTTAATCTCGACCCGCTCGACAACCTGCTCCTTACTCTTTACTACAACATGGAAAACTCTGTTGAGGAAATAGCTGAAATCACAGGACTGACCCCAGCCAACGTGAAAGTAAGACTCTTCAGGACCAGAAAAAAACTATTGCATAAATTAAAAAATAAAGCTCATTAAAATGCAGAACGACATAAATAACAAGACTGAAAAAGATCCATTAAAAGAATTCTTTCAACATATTGAACTTCAAAAACTGCCCGAAAGTTTCACCGACAACGTCATGCTAAAAGTCAGAGAGGAGGAAAAACTGTCTGTAAGCCGGAAAAAATCCCTACTCGTTTTATTATTGATTGCGGCTATCATGTCGCTGATACCTGTAATCGTCCTTGTTATCATCTTTCATACAGACATGGCTTCGTTTTTTAATTCATTGGCTATCAACATATTATTACAAATATCAAAACTTCTTAGACCTAATTATCTAATCCCGTTCATATACATATCTGGCACTGTGATTGGCGGAATACTGCTCTATGCCATTCTGAGGGATTGGAATTATTCGAAAAGAGGAAGCACAATCTGACTTTTGTACGGGCGAATCTGAAGCCTGTCACGACATCATATACGCGTTATGCCCATAGGCCATTCATGCGAAATGATGTCCAACATGTAACGATAATCCTCATCATTATTCACAAAGTCGAGAGAACTGGTATTTACAATCACTATACGCTTTCCGCTTTCCTGACGGAAATAATTCAGATAACCGTCCTGTATCGACTGCAGATAGTCATCTGAGATGTTAAGTTCATAGCTGCGTCCGCGTTTTTTTATGTTTCTCTGCAAATTGTCAACCGGCAGATAAAGATAAACCAACAGGTCGGGTTCCGGCAATTTTGTCTTTATGATATTGAACAGCACGGAATATAGGCGGAAGAGGTCGTCCGACAAAGTCTTCCCGGCAAAAATATACGATTTTGACAGAAAATAATCCGATACCACGAGATTATGGAACAAATCCATATTTATCAGATTATCAGTCAATTGCCTGTATCTTGCAGCGAGGAATGAAAGTTCCACAGGAAAGGCATACTTGTCTTTATCCGCATAGAACATCGGGAGGAACGGATTGTCGGCGAACTGTTCGAGAATCAATTTTGCATTGAGGTCTTTTGAGATACGGGTTGACAGAGACGTTTTTCCTGCCCCTATGCAGCCTTCAATGGTAATATATGAATAGATTTGTTCTATATTATGCTGTAAGTCAGCGCCATAGTTATCACGGTCTATTTTCTTGACTTTCAGTGAGTCGGTACATTCAAGATATATCTGACGGACAGTTTTATGCAGTACGGGGTGCATGAAATCAGGGATGATGTCATTGAGCGGTTCCAGCACGAACCTGCGTTCAGCAAGCTGGTGGTGTGGAATTTGCAGGTACATTTCATTTACAACCAATTCGCCATACAGGATTATATCAACATCGATTATCCTGTTTTCATACGTGCGGTCGAAAGTCTTTCTGCGTCCCATTTCAATTTCAATCGACTTGCATACGTGCAGAATCTCGAAAGGCAGCAGGTCGGTGGTGTAAACCACAGCCCGGTTATAGAACATTTTGTCGGTATCGTATCCCCAAGGTTCCGTTTCATATATGGCGCCAATTAGCTTCGGTGAGCCGAAAAAAACATTCAGACGATGAATGGCAGTGCTTATATTTGCTTCCCTGTCACCGAGATTTGTACCAATCATTAATACTAAGTCCCTCATTTTCAGAAATAATATTTAAAAGAAATATTTTAGCAATATTACAAAAAAAACATATATCTTTGTAGTTTGAATCAAAACTTTATAAACAAAAAAATAATATTTTTAATTATGAAAGGATTCTGGAAACACGTTCTTGCCACAATAGTGGGAATCATCATTCTGTGCATTATCTCCATGATAATGTTTTCGTTCATAGCATCGTCCTCCCTGAAAAAAATGGACAAGGCTGCTGAAGTCAAGCCTAATTCGGTGTTGTATCTCAATTTCGACAAAACGATGTATGACAAAGCCCCATCAGATTTGACGTCTATTCTCAACAACAGATCCCAAAACATACAAGGTATGAACACCGTCATTGAATGTATCGAAAAAGCCGGAAGAGATTCAAACATAGATGGTATATTCATAGAGACGCAGACCTTCAACGGAGGTATCGCACTAAACGAGGAAATCAGGGAAGCCCTTCTGAAGTTCAAGAAGGATTATCCGGGAAAGTTCATTGTAACCTATTCGAAATCAATGACATCAGGCGCATACTATCTTGCAAGCGTATCCGACAAGATTTTCCTGAATCCTGCAGGAGCCATATCTTTCCAGGGGCTCAGCGCATCGATAATGTTTTACAAGAACCTTCTTGACAAGTATGACATAGAGGTTAATGTCTTCCGTCCTGAAGGATGCAAGTTCAAAAGTGCCGTGGAGCCTTATATCTTGGACAAAATGAGCGATGCCAACAAAGAACAGATGAACAGGTACGTCTCCAACATCTGGAACAGAATGGTTAACGGCATCTCAACCCAGCGCAACATTTCACCAGAAAAACTCAATGAAATAGCCGACAACCTGCTTTTAGGCAATGCCGAAGATGCAAAGCAATACGGACTGATTGACGAGGTTGCGCCATACGATGTGGCAATCGATTATATGAAAACCCTCACCTCAACCGAATCGGACAAGAAACTCAAAACAGTAAATGTTGAAAACTACAAAAACAATGTGGTTGATGACGGCAAGAGTTTCACAAAAGACAGAATAGCAGTCATTTACGCTATAGGCCAAATCTCAGACGGCAAAGGCACCGACACACAGATTGGCGACCAGACATTAGTGAAGTCCATAAGAAAAGCCCGTGAAGACAAGAACATCAAGGCTGTCGTTTTCAGGGTGAACAGTCCGGGTGGCAGCGCACTTGCTTCAGAAGTCATTCTCAGAGAGATAGAACTCCTCAAAAAGGAAAAGCCTGTAGTTGCATCCTACGGTAACTATGCGGCATCAGGCGGATATTACATTTCCTGCCTCTGTGACAAGATTATATGCAATCCGTTATGCCTTACCGGTTCCATCGGCGTTTTCGGCATGTTCCCGAATTTCCAGAAGTTCCTCAACAACAAGGTCGGCATAACCACCGACAACGTTCAGACCAACAAGAACGCCATGGGGGTAACCCTGACAACTGAGCTGACTGATGACACAAAAAACCATTGGAACAATCAGGTCAACGACATATACAAGACCTTCATAGGTCACGTTTCCGAAGGCCGCAATATGACCACAGAGGCAGTTGACGCCATCGGTCAGGGAAGAGTCTGGACCGGTGATGATGCCATAAACATAGGACTTGTTGACGAGCTTGGAGGTTTAAACAGAGCCATTGAGGTTGCTGCCGAATTGGCAAAGATTGACAATTACAGAATCACCAATTTCCCGAAAGAAAAAGACATGACAACCATGATTGCCGACTTAATCTCCAACAACAACGATGACGAATTACTTTTAAATTCTTCACATCTTGGCATACTTTTTGAACCATACAATGCGTTAAGATATTTAAGCGAAATGGAAGGTGTGCAGGCAAGAATGCCATTTGAAATCGCAATTAATTATTAATTAGGCAATTATCAATATTGATTTAATAACTTAAAAAAAAAGAAAAATGAAGAAATTAAGTTCCATGCTGTTAGTAGCAGCAGCAGCTGTATTCGCTTTTACAAGCTGCACCAAAGATCCATTAGTAACAATTGTTCCTGATGAAAGTCCATTAACCTACACTATCGGTGAAAGCAACACCATGTCAGGTACAATCACAGCAACAAATGATGTAATCACTTCAGAGACCTTCACAATGGAATTCTCAGAAGCAATTGAGACTCTCGGAAACGTAACATCATACGATTTCGAAACCGTCGCATATACCGAAGCACAGGGTTATACGGACGATAGGTACGTTATTAATTTCGATGATTACGCATGGCTTAAACCAAGCGTAGCAAGACTCATCACCAAAATCAAAGTTACAGCAGAAGGTAAAGAATACGGTTCAACATACGTTGAAATCCCTGTAACTGTTGTTGACGAATCTCTTGAAACAAAACAATTCACATGGGAAAGAACAGGAAGCACACAAGGAACCGGTCTGGCAACATTCGGTCTGGAATGGAAACAGAATGTAAAGGATATCATGTGCGTGATTACCCCTTTGGCAACCGCAAAATTAGTTGACCTTACAGGTACTGTCAATTTCGCAGACGTCACAACATATACAGAAGTCAAGAATGTTATTGACAATGCTACATCAATAAGCGAATACAGGAAGATTTCCGCAACTGCATCAAAGACATACGATGAAGTTATCGGTACTTATTACGATGGTGTTTATTATCTTTTACACATCACAGAGGGTAAGGTTGAGTCTCTTGACGCCGGAACACATATCGTAATCACCGGTGATTATGTTTCAGGTTTTATAACAAAGTAACACAATATCAATCAATTAATAAAAAAGCCGAATCGGATGATTCGGCTTTTTTTTAAATCTTTCAGACAATGAAAAAAGTATTATCATCAATAATCATAATACTGACTGCGGCATTGTGCATAACAGGCTGCTCAAAAGCATCCATCAGCATCTCAGCAGATCAGGAGAAAGTAGAAATCAATCCTGCCGATTTTTCAAGCCAATTCCTCTCAGGTGAAGTCACGGCAAAAAATGACGAAATAGGTAAACTCACGGCAAAATTTGACCTTCAAGGTGCGGATCTCAGCAGTTTCTCACTGATAATTTCATTTACCAACACAAGCAGTTGTTTCTATGGATATTCCATAAACTCTCTTAAATCAACCAGTTTCGATTACACCTCATACGTCCCTTACATCAAGAGGATAACACTGACGGCAGAAAGCGCAAGTGGTGCAACTGATGAGAGGACATTTGACGTAACAATATTACAGTAACATTATGAACAGAGTAATGCTTGTCACAGGCGGTGGTGACTGTCCCGGACTTAATGCCGTAATCAGAGCTGTTGTCAACAGGGCGAGCCAGGAGAAAAACTGGGAAGTGATAGGCTCTATAGAAGCTTTTAACGGTGTGCTGCGCGAACCGACAGAGATAGTGGTCCTCGATCCTGCTAAAGTCGCAGGAATACATTATCTCGGCGGCACAATCCTGCAGACGACCAACAAGGGAGGTCCTTTTTCATGGCCTGTCAAAAACAATGACGGAACGTGGAGTTACGTTGACCGTTCCGATGAGATGATACGCAAGCTCAGCTATTTGGGCGTGGATGCAGTAATCAATATCGGAGGTGACGGCTCACAGCGCATTTCGCAGAAACTTTTCGAAAAAGGCCTGAACATCATCGGAGTTCCGAAGACCATCGACAACGACCTTTCAGCCACCGAGTCAACATTCGGTTTCCAGACAGCCGTTCAGATTGCCACGGAAGCAGTTGACAAACTCGTAACCACAGCCCAGAGCCACAACAGGGTGCAGATCCTTGAAGTCATGGGTCGTGATGCCGGATGGATTGCCCTTCATTCAGCCATCGCCGGCGGTGCTGAGATATGCCTGCTCCCTGAATTCCCGTATGACATCAACAAGGTGATTGAAAAGATTGAAAGCCGTTTCCACAAAGGAAGAGGCTTTGTCAACATAGTAATTTCCGAAGGTGCAAGAAGCATCAACGGCTACAACGTTGCACAGCTCAGCACGGAGCCGGGCTATGAAAACAGGGTCCTCGGCGGAATCGGATTCCAGCTTGAAAAGGAATTGAAAGCGGCAGGCTGCGAATACAGCATCCGCACAACAGTCCTCGGACACCTGCAACGCGGAGGCATTCCGAACGCTTACGACAGGATTCTCGCCTCACGTTTCGGCGTCAAAGCCTTCGAACTCGTGCTCGAAAAGAAATTCGGCAACATGGTGTCGTACAAGAACAACGAAATCACATACGTCCCAATTAAGGAAGCCATCGAAAAGCTCAACAGGGTTACACCGGATACCGACCTGCTGAAAACAGCATTGGGCTTAGGCATCTGCATAGGTGTATAGATAATATTACTTGTCGTTACGCCATACACCGTAACCATCTTCGGTGGAATAAATTATATAAGCCGTCATCTCCGGGTGACGGCTTAATATTTTTTCAGCCTCATCCAGATTCCCCTTCTGTACAAATGCTGATAGAATAAAAAGCCAAAAATGATATGGCATTGTTTTCCATAAATACGGCGAATGGTATAACAGTCTTGAAAAGCTGAAGAATTCATCTATATGTTCGCTTTCATACCAAATTGAACGTAAGCTTCTATGTAAAAATACTAAAGGCTCTCTTGATGGTTTCAAATAGT
>CALFIZ010000217.1 GCA_937877575.1 uncultured Marinilabiliales bacterium
ACTAGCTTTTTCTTTTTGATAACAACCACAAGATTTAGTGCTTCCTTGTTGAATTAAAACACAAGATGTGGTATATTACACCCTCGTTCGCGGAACTGACGAATGGGGGCGGGGTGCCTCCTGTGGGGTTTACCACATGAACCGCGGATACGGCATCGGCCGTGAAGTCGTTCGTCTGGGCATTGTTCGTTCAAGGAGGAAGCTCAGATGAATAATGCAGGAAGCTGGATCAAGATAAGAAGCGCCGTTTTGCCGGCCTTCCTTCTGGCGGTGTCGGTGGGGCAGATATACGCCTTCACCAATTTCTCCAGCGAGATCGCCGCCGCCATCGGCTCCTCGATCAGATACGCCTCTCGCGCTCCCGCCTGTTGAGCCGCATCGATCACCGCGCGCTTCTCAAAGAATGCCCTGATCTCGTCTTCTGTATAGCCGAGCTCTTCCAGGATCTCATTTGTGTGAGAAACCGTCCGAATGACCAGCTCCTCGATTACTTCAGGAGCTACGTCGCGCAAGTCATCTGCGTTATCTATAGGAATGAACACCTTTTTCACTCCCGCACGCTGCGCGGCCATGAGCTTCTCCGGCAGTCCACCGATGGGCTTGACATCTCCCTGCAGCGATACCTCGCCTGTCATGCAGATGCGGGGGTCTACGGATTTTTCGTTTATCAAAGACGCCAGAGCTGTCGTCAAAGTGATGCCTGCAGACGGCCCGTCCTTTGGTGTAGCCCCTTCAGGAACGTGTATATGGATGTTGTGTTTCTTGATGGTTTTCTCATCAATACCCAATGATTTGGCATTGGACTTTATGTATTCGAATGCAAGTGTTGCCGATTCTTTCATGACATCGCCGAGGTTGCCCGTCATGGTGAATTTTCCGTCTCCCGGTGAAAGGCTGGTTTCGATGAATAGGATTTCACCTCCGACGGCGGTCCATGCAAGTCCTGTTACCACGCCAACGGTAGGTTTAGGCAGGGCGTCCTCCCGCATGAATTTCGGCTGGCCGAGCATATTCACGAGGTCTTTCTTGGTGATACGTTTGGAGAACTGTTCCTCCATTACTATCTGTTTTGCCCTGTTGCGTATGATGGAGGCAATGTTTTTCTCGAGGACTCTCACGCCGGATTCACGGGTGTATTCATTGATGATTTGATTGATGATATCATCGGTGAATTCAATCTGTGAGGCTTTGACGCCATGTTCCTGGCGTTGTTTTGGAATAAGATGCCGTTTGGCAATCTCGCGTTTTTCATCGATAAGATATCCGCTTATGTCGATGATTTCCATTCTGTCGCGCAATGCTGGGTGTACCGATTGCAGCGAATTGGCGGTGGCGATAAACAACACTTTCGACAAGTCGAACTCTATTTCAACGTAGTTGTCGTAGAATGTGTTGTTCTGTTCAGGGTCAAGGAGTTCCAAGAGAGCTGCCGACGGGTCGCCGTTGACGCTCATTCCGCCCACTTTGTCTATTTCATCAAGGATGAAGACGGGGTTGGCCGACTTTGCCTTGATGAGGCTTTGGATGACACGGCCAGGCATTGCGCCGATGTATGTCTTTCTGTGTCCTCTGATTTCGGATTCATCGTGCAGACCGCCCAATGACATGCGGACATATTTGCGTCCGATTGCCTTGGCAATGGATTTGCCTAATGAAGTCTTGCCGACTCCCGGAGGACCGACGAGACAGATGATAGGCGAACGCATGTTCTTCTTCAGCTTCAGTACGGAGATGAATTCTATAATTCTCTTCTTCACTGTTTCGAGTCCGTAGTGGTCGGCATCGATTATCTTCTGCGCCTTGTGCGGGTCGAAATCGTCTTCGGTATATTCGTTCCATGGAATCTCAATGAGAGTGTCGAGGTATGTCTTCTGGATGCTGTATTCCATAGACATCGGATTGAGCCTCTGTAACTTGCCGAGTTCTTTCTCGAAAGCCTCCCTTACGTTGTCAGCCCATTTTTTCTTGTTGGCTTTCTTTTTAAGTTCATCTATATCCTGTGCGTTCGAATTGTCTCCCAACTCTTCCTGAATGGTCTTAAGTTGCTGGTTCAGAATGTAATCGCGCTGTTGTTTGTCGATGTCAACTTTTACTTTCTTCTCGATTTGTTTCTTGACTTCAAGGACTTTAAGTTCATTGGTCATGTATTCCATGAGGGCATTGGCCTGCTCGGTGATGTCCTTCATCTCAAGCATCTTTTGTTTGTCTTCGACGCTGATATCTAAGTAGTTGGATATGTAGTTGATGATGAAGTTGGGTTGGTCGATGTTTTGAAGTGCGAAATTCGTTTCGTTGGGAATATTCGGCGATTTCTCGATAACCTGTTCTGCGAGGCTCTTCAGAGTGCTTATCTGAGCGTTGAGCTCAGTGTTTTTCTTCAGGGAGATCTTTTGTGCGATAGGAGTGATTCTTGCAACGAAATAAGGTTCGCTCTGAATCAGTTCCTCGAGATGGAATTTCGATTTGCCCTGTATGATGGCAGTGATGCTGCCGTCAGGCATGTTGAGAACCTTTAGGATTATTGCTACAGTACCTATTTTATATAAGTCGTTGAATGTCGGTGATGCTTCGTCCCCGTTTATCTGGGTCACAACGCCGAGCATTTTGCTGCTCTTGTTTATATCCTCAATGAGTCTCAGGGATTTTTCCCTTCCGACTGTTATCGGTATTATGACATCAGGGAAAAGGACAGTGTTCCTGAGCGGTAAAATTGGCAGAGAATCCGGAATTTTTGTGTTTTCCTTCAAATTACCAACAATGTCAATCACCGGGAATATGTCATTATTGTCACTTGACGTGTTTTCTGAGATTAGAACGTCTTTGTTTATTTCATCAAATTTACTCATATCTGACAATTTGTCAAAAAATCCACTTTAAATAATTTCAGGTAGTGTATGGACAATAACCATGCCATAAATAAAAAAAGCTGCTCTCAGGCAGCTTATTTTTTATTCATGTTTTTGATAACGTTTACCGTATTTGCTCATAAACTTATCAACACGACCTGCGGTGTCGATCAGTTTAACCTTACCGGTAAAGAACGGGTGCGAAGCACTTGAGATTTCAAGTTTGATAAGTGGATATTCTTTACCATCTTCCCAAACGATGGTGTCTTTTGTTTTGGCAGCTGACCTGCACATAAACATATAGTCGTTTGACATATCCTTGAAAACGACGAGTCTGTAATCTTTTGGATGGATATCAGCTTTCATTATTTGTGGTTTTATTAGTTATTCATTTTGAGCCTGCAAAAATAGTACAATTTTATTAAAACAAAACATTTTTGAAAAATAATTTTTTATTTGGTATTTATTCGTTAATATCAAAAATAATAAGTACTTTTGCTAAATTTAAAAAACTGAAATTATGAAAGTATCACATGTAGTCGCATTCCTTGGCGGAGCCGCAGTTGCAGCCGGTATCACGCTTCTTTTCACAACGGAAAAAGGTGGCGAAATCCGCACAAAAGCAGAAAAGTTGTCTAAAGACGAAATTGACAAGATTATTGCCAAACTGAAAAAGGAGAGAGAAATATTAGAGGAAGAAGAGGCTGAGGCAGAAGAAATCATTTAGTATGGGCGTGTTTTCAAAATTCGTTGATAATAACGGAAGGATAACAAAGAACGTCAAGTCGTACTTTTCACAGAGATACGACCTGCTTAAAGTGGAACTGCTTGAAAAGTCATCGAGGATTCTGGCTGTTCTGTTTTCAATGCTGGTGGTTCTCGTGTGCGTGCTGGCTGTGCTGATTTATCTTTCATTCGCCCTTATCTCATGGATTAATGCCTTATTAAACAGCACTGTGGCAGGATATCTTATCGTGGCCTCATTGTTTTTTGTCCTGCTTTTGGTCGTAATCATTTTCAACGAAAAACTGTTCCTCAA
>CALFIZ010000218.1 GCA_937877575.1 uncultured Marinilabiliales bacterium
TCAGGGAAGATGCAAATCGGTTGTTTCTCGGAAAGGATTTTGCCGCAGGCATCAAACACATCGACATTCTTCGAGAGATTCTTACGTCCGTCACGGTTTCTATAAACCGGAGTAATATAAAGCGATTTCAGGACATTTCTTAGTATGATATTACGGAAAAAATCGGCCCTTGCAAGAAACACTATTGCTTTACTGTAAAAGTTACTGAGCAAAAGTCCGTCAACAACTGCATTACGATGATTCGGAGCGAAGATTACAGGCACATCGTAAGGGACAACTTCACCATTGATGTAAACAATCTTATCAAAATTATTTCTTGTGACGATACGCGCTAAAAATCTTATTATATCGTATGAACATTTATGAAACAGATTCATAATTCAAAATTTTGGCTTGCAAAGATGATAATTTTTGCGCTAATATACAAACAAATCACTTGGTGATTAAATCTTTAATCACTGTTCCGGCAATCATTGTACCGAAAAGCGCAGGTATATAGGAGACAGTACCCCTCACTGAGCGCTGGTTTCTTGCTCCGGGAGTCTGCATGACAGCCTCGGTGTCTGCAACCTCAGACGAGAAGACAACCTTAATGCCAGATCTTATTCCTTCTTTTTTGAGACGCTGGCGAACCACTGATGCAAGTTTGTCGTTGTAAGTCTTTGAAATGTCGGCGACTGATATTTTTGTCGGATCTGTTCTGCCGCCGGCACCCATAGAACTGATTATCGGGATGTTATGATTGTACGCATAGACCAAAAGCGCGATTTTTGGTGCAACAGTGTCGATTGCATCCACGATGTAATCAAAATGTTGTGAGCCGGCAATTCTGGCAACATTGTCGGGAGTGACAAACATATTGCATGTCTCAACTTTCAAATCGGGATTTATATCGAGCATCCTTTCTCCCATCAATTCAACCTTAGGGATACCAATGGTGCTGTGCAGTGCGACAAGCTGCCGGTTTATGTTTGATTCGCTGACGCTGTCAGCATCAACAATGGTTATGGCTCCCACTCCGGAACGGCAAATATGTTCTGCGGCGTATGCGCCTACTCCTCCGACACCTACAATGAGCACGCTGCATTGCTGTAAAAGTTTCACATTGTCTTCATGTATAAGCAGTTGTGTGCGTTCATTCCACATTTGTCAGTCCCTCCTGTAATTTTTCCATTCCTCAATGATTTCAAGAATTTCGTCTCCGTATTTTGCCGCCTTAACCTTCCCTATGCCCGATATTGAAAGAAGTTCCTTTTTAGTTGACGGCAGCTTATTGGCAAGGTCAACAAGTGACTTATACTGAAGTATCACGTGCGGTTCCACGTCATGTATGGACGCTTCCGCTTCACGCCATTCTTTCAGTGTCATGAAAAGGCGCATGTTCTGTATGTCAGACGATGCTATACCGTCACGTTTGCGCATCTTTGCTTTCGACAGCTTGTCAGCCTCAAGAATAGCATTCGCCCTTACATCCAAATACCCAACAGTGTCCAATCCTTTATCAGCCGTTGTCTGTAAAACAGCATCCTTCACATACCACTCCTTATAGCATCGTTCATATATTTCATTGAATTTCTGTTTGTTATCCTTTGAGTCAGTTTCAATATTCGTTTTGTCAATCAGATTCTTAACGATATCCTCTAATTTTCCGCGAAAATAGGAAGCACCGTTTTTTATTTTAAGATGAAACGCATCATTATCGCGTGAAAGTGCAGGAATCAATGTCATGAAACGATGTGCCACTTCGATGATATCCCTGTCAAATTCCTTTACGGCATTGATATAATCTTCAGATAATTTCGGGTATGACTTGCCGAAATTAACTTTAATCTGAGCAGACATCATGGAAAGTGAATCGCGCAACTGTTTGAAATCGAACAATTCGTTCAGCAGTTGCATGTAATATTGTTGTTGAAACAGTTCAAGTTTCTGATTATCAACCTGATTATTGTGTATTTCATCAGTAAAGGAATCCACATAATAATCATTGAAAATAATATTATTTGAAATGGGGGAGTGCAGGACTATGTTTTTCAGCGAACGGCATCTGCTGAAGGCGACATAAACCTGTCCGTGGGCAAAAGCAGCCTGAGCATCTATGATAACCTTATCAAACGTCAGTCCCTGGCTCTTGTGTATTGTGATTGCCCAGGCGAGTTTGAGCGGCATCTGTGTAAATGAGCCGATTCCCTCTTCGGTGATTTCGTTTGTCTTTCTGTCAACTTTGTATCGTACATTCTTCCATTGGACAGGTTGCACTACGACAGGCTTGTTGTTTTCGGGACAAGTGACGGTTATTGATTTGGAATTGATATCGGTTATAATGCCTATTTTGCCGTTATAGTAGCGTCTGTCGGCACCGACATCATTTTTGACAAACATGACCTGGGAATTTTTCTTTAGAATGAGTGTTCTGTCTGTCGGGAATGAGTTTTCAGGAAATTCACCTTCGATTTTAGCCTCAAACGTGTATTCGTCATCGTCTATGGCGGCAAGTTTTTCATCATTGATTTCCTTTGCGATGGCATTGTGTGTGGTAAGAGTTATGTAGCCGTCATTATCATCCGGGACAAAATCAGGTTTATACTGTTTGTTTATAATGCCGATTGTTTCGTCATCGAGGGATTTGTCACGGATTTTATCAAGTATCTCAATGAATTGCGGATCATTCTGCCGGAATATTTCAGTAAGGTCTATGCAGACGTAGTTCATGCGCTGCAGTGCAATGCTGCTGAAGAAATAGGGTGTAGGGTAATATTGTTTCAGCACCGACCAGTCATCATCCCTGATAACCGGAGCAAGTTGCTGCAGGTCGCCTATCATCAGAAGCTGGACGCCTCCGAAAGGGGCTTCATTGCGTCTGTATTTGCGTAATATTGAGTCCATTGCGTCGAGGATATCCGGACGTACCATGCTTATTTCATCAATTACTATCAAGTCCACGCTTCGAATAATCTTCAGTTTTTCAGCAGTATATTTATAGGTGTCTTCTTCCTTATAGTTCATGCCCGGTATGAAAGGGCAGAACGGCAGCTGGAAGAATGAGTGGACAGTTACGCCTTCCACATTAATGGCTGCCACGCCCGTAGGGGCGAGGACGACACTTCGTTTCGGGATTTCCTTTCTTATCTTGCGAAGAAATGTGGATTTGCCGGTCCCAGCCTTTCCGGTAAGAAAGATTGAAGTGCCTGTTGACAGCACGAAATCGTATGCAAGCTGTAGCTGTTTATTATCTTTCATGTTATTTTGAAAGTTGCAAAGATATAAAAAATGTGTAATTTTGCATTTTCTATTAACAAGACATATTTATTGAAAATACAGATCAATTAAACTGAAAGAAAAATGGCTTTTAATCTCAGAAACAGAAATTTCTTAAAGTTGCTGGATTTCACTCCTAAGGAAATCCAACATTTTTTAAATCTCGCTTATCAGCTCAAGCAGGCAAAATATGCCGGGACTGAGCAGCAGACATTAAAGGGCAAAAACATTGTTTTGCTGTTTGAGAAGGATTCAACCCGTACACGCTGTGCTTTTGAAGTTGCAGCTCTTGACCAGGGTGCTCACGTCACCTATCTCGGACCTTCAGGCTCACAGATGGGCAAAAAGGAATCCATGAAAGACACCGCCCGCGTTCTCGGCAGAATGTATGACGGCATTGAATATCGCGGATACTCACAGGAAATAGTCGAAACCCTCGCAGCATACGCTGGGGTTCCTGTATGGAACGGTCTTACCACAGAATTCCACCCGACACAGATTCTCGCTGATTTTCTCACAATGATGGAAAACACCGACAAACCTCTCAACAAGGTTGCATTCGCATATATGGGTGACGCCCGCAACAACATGGGCAATTCCCTTATGGTCGGCGCCGCTAAGATGGGTATGGATTTCAGGGCAGTTGCACCGAAGGCTTTCTGGCCAAATGAAGAACTCGTTAAAACCTGCAGGAAAATAGCTGAAGAGACAGGTGCTAAGATTACACTCACAGATGATGTTGAAACAGGTGTCAAAGGCGTTGACTTCCTATACACCGACGTTTGGGTGTCAATGGGTGAAGCCCAGGAAGAATGGGCAAAGAGAATCAACATAATGCTTCCTTATCAGGTTAATATGGATGTTGTAAAGAAAACCGGCAATCCAAATGTGAAATTCCTGCATTGCCTGCCTTCATTCCACAACCGTGAAACCACAATAGGGGAGGACATCTACCAGAAATTCGGCGTTTCCGAAATGGAAGTTACCGACGAAGTGTTCGAATCACCGATGTCACTCGTCTTCGATGAAGCCGAAAACCGCCTGCATACCATAAAGGCTGTCATGGTGGCTACTCTTGGCGAATAGTATATTCTTTAAATATTATAATCGGGAAATCCATCTGAAAAATGGTTTCTCGATTTTTTTTAAACGCAAAACAAAATGAAATCTATTGATAGAAAGTTGATATTCAACAATATAAAATCATACGTATTAATCACCTTGGGAATAGCGATTTATTGCTTTGCAGTCACGGCATTTCTCGTTCCTTCAGGCATAATCAGCGGCGGTTTTGGAGGTATAGGCACAATCATTTATTTCCTTACATCGAAATCGGGCAACGGCATCCCTGTCGGTGTAACCTATTTTGTCCTGAACCTGATAGCGTTTGCATTTGCACTGAAAATAATGGGCTGGAATTTTTTGAAGCGCTCAATTTACGGAGTTGTTGTCACATCAGTACTGCTCACACTGTTCCAGAGGCTGATAACAGAGCCGCTGATTGATGACAAATTCATGTGTGCGGTGCTAGGCGGCGCATTGGGCGGATTCGGACTCGGTTTGTGCTTCAACAACGGTGGTAACACAGGAGGTACTGATATAATATCTCTGATAATCAGCAAGTACAGGAATGTATCCACCGGCAGGGTCAGCCTGTACTGCAACGTGATTATAGTTGCAGCCATGTTCATTATCTACAGAAACCCGACCGATGTGGTCTATGCCTTTGTGACAATGCTGATAACATCAGCACTTATCGACAATACCCTTAACGGACACAGACAGTCATATCAAATAATTGTGATGTCGGAAAAATACCAGGAAATCGCTGATGCCTTTGTTAACGAAATACACAAAGGGGTGACAACTCTTGACGGCAAGGGATGGTACTCAAAACAAAGCATCAACGTTTTATTGGTCGTTGTCCCCAGAATCGACAAGGCAAGAGCTTTACAGCTCATAAAAAGAGTTGACCCAAAAGCTTTTCTAACCGTTTCAAGGGTTGAAGGTGTCTTCGGTAAAAACTTCGATACGATTAAATAGCCATGAAACAAATAACATACATTATCCTGTTTTTGCTGTGCTCGACAGCATTTGCACAGAAAAACGCTGAAAGTGTGACAATCACATACCAGCCATCATTCAACGGTAACCGCGACACATCTTCATCTACAATAGTCAGTATTTCAAAAAACACTGCTAAAATCTATTCGGTGGGTGAGAACTATCCCGGAAGTCCCGATGTTGTCACCTACATCGACTTCGCCGACTCTTCCGTATATCAAAGTGCCACTCTTGACAACGGGCAGATTGTCTCCTCGACT
>CALFIZ010000219.1 GCA_937877575.1 uncultured Marinilabiliales bacterium
GTTCCGGATGCCTTTTTTTATTTGTTATATCTCTTGCCGAAAATGACCGACAAATAAAAAGAGAAAAAAAGATTCTTCGGATCATTGTAGGCCATTATCGGGACACCTATAGGAAAATAATCCAACACAGTTCCCAACTCCAAAGACTTGATGACATTGGTGTATTCGCCATATTCGAAATTAAACCCCAATTTGCCGTTAATACCCGGGTAAGGGATGGTTTTCCATATACCCTTGAAAAACGGGCCTCTGCCTAAAACATTCACGTCTGTATGCACATCCGGATCATACCTTTCAAGAAGTTCAACATATTCACCATGTTCTATATCAACAATATAAACATATACAGGCTTTGCCAACGCCACGGATAATCCTGCAGCATATACCAAATTAACGTCAACCCCACCCCAATAAGGCTTTTTAGCAATATTATACACCATGCCCACGTCACCTCTCAGCAATAACACCCAATTTATCTTTCCCATCACATAACTCGAGTAGCCACGGTACATTGCCGGGAAAGTCTCCTGCTTCGAGTCACGGTAAGTGCTGAAACCCACTTCATAAAAACTCGTCCTGAAAGCATCCTTATTGCTCCCATGCCTGAAACAGGCTCCCAAGCCAAAGGAACTGACATTAACGATACCGCTCGATTCTTTTGAATATACTATGTTCGCCTCGGAAGCATCATCAAACAACCCATCCTGACCATGCAACATTCCACATAGTCCAACGAACAACATAATGCCGCAAAAGAACCTTCTTTTCATTATTAACTATTTGTCTCTCTGAAATTTCTGAGTCTCACCGTATGCAGGACAGGTCTGTTGCACCGCACAGGAGCTGACAAATACTGCGAGCAGTAAAACTGTTATGGCAATCATTATTTTTTTCATTTCGATTCAATAATTTACAAAATTAATACAAATTTGTCTTAATAACGTTTTTATGTATGGATTTTGTATAACCAACAAACTAAAAATGAAACAGAGACGGACACTATTGATTTAATAGCCTTTTAACCAATTCGTTATATTGTGCAGTAGATTCAAATACAATAATAGAGTCACTTACCGCTTCCCCCTCCCTGTACCCGGTTATTTTTATCTCATTGTTTGGAGAGATGGCAATCTGGATACCGTCTCCGTCATAAAACCTTGCCCTTCCAACTTCCAAGCCGTAGTAATCATAGTAATACCAGACACTGTCGGGCATCCCCATCTTATAATACGACTCTATCTGTATCTGTCCGTTGTCATACCATTTGCTGCAATTCCCGTTCAACAAACCATGACAATAATTGTCAGACACTCTCAAAAGACCGGTTCTGTCCCAAGTATTCTTCTGACCTTCAAGCACATCGTCAACATAATATTCCTCATATTCCTTCCCGCCATTGAAAAACCAACGTGTTGAATAACCGTTCATCCTGCCGTTTTTATAGTTCGTCTCCTGAAGTATGTTCTCCCCATCGTTGAAATACAATATGGTCTTACCGTGAGGCACACCTCCCTTCATTTCAACCTGAGAGGTCTTATGACCGAAATCATCAGTATATACTACCGTTTTGGTACATGCTGCTGTCAGCGCGAACAATACTGTCACAATAAATAAGGGTCTTGTTTTCATTTCATCAGTCATTTAGGTTCCAATCAATCGGTGCGATGCCATTACTTTCGAGATAGGCATTGGTTTTGGAGAAATGACGGCATCCGAAAAAGCCGCCTCTGCCGGCTGACAGAGGTGAAGGATGCGCCGCTGTAAGTATGAGATGTTTGCTCTCATCAATAAGATGACGTTTCTCCTTGGCATAATTGCCCCACAGGATGAAAACGACATTCCGTTTTTTTTCGGAAACAGCCTTTATAGTTGAATTTGTGAACGTTTCCCATCCTTTGTCACGGTGTGAACCGGCATAATTTTCACGAACAGTAAGGATGGCATTGAGCAGTAAAACGCCTTCTCGCGCCCATTTGCCCAAATCTCCTGAGGCAGGAGCATCATATCCCAAATCGTCATGCAATTCCTTGAAGATGTTTACAAGTGACGGAGGAATCCTCACAGTCGGATTAACAGAAAAGCACAGACCGTTTGCCTGTCCCTTTTCGTGATATGGGTCCTGACCGATAATCACGACCTTGACCTTATCGAAAGGGGTTGTGTCGTATGCGGCGAAAATCCTGCTTCCAGGAGGGAACACATTATATTTGAGCTTTTCGTCAATCAAAAATGATTTCAAGCGGGCAAAATAATCCGACTGAAATTCGTTGTTCAACACTGCAAGCCACGAACTGTCTATTTTGGGATTTACCGTGTTCATGATTTATAAGATTAGCGTTGCAAATTTAGCGATTTTTATCCATATAACAACCATCCTGCCCCTCCGGCTATGATAATCAGCAGAATCGGGTTAAATTTGAAGTATCTGACCAGCACAAACGAAACGATAAAGAAAATCCAACTGTAATAATCTATGAATGTCTCGGGGGTTATCAGAGATATTGCCGCTGCTGCAATAAATCCGACAACAACAGTCCTGATTCCGGAAAATATTGAAGCGATGGCCCTGTTGTTTTTGAATTTCTCATAAAAATACGAAATTATGAGGACGAGGATGAGAGACGGGATGCATATTGCCGTTGTAGCCACAACCGAGCCCCAAACGCTGCCTGTTACGGTATATCCGACGTAAGTGGCCGTGTTGATTCCGATTGGGCCCGGCGTCATTTGAGAAACAGCCACTATATCCGTGAAGTTCTGCACTGAAATCCATTGGTGCTTGGCAACGATTTCATCCTGGATGAAAGAAAGCATGGCATAGCCTCCACCAAAACCGAAAAGGCCTATTTTAAGGTATGTCAGAAATAACTGGAGGTATATCATTTTTCAGTCTGTTTGGTGTTACCTGCAATCTTGCCGTAAACAAAACCGCCCAAGCCGGCAGCGAGCACAATCCAAATCGGTGAAACGCCAAGAAAACTGATTAATATGGCAGCGATTATTGGTATTGCTACTGTCTTCCACGTTATGCCGGCTGATTTGGCAGTGGTGAAAACAGGCACGGCTATCAGGGCAACCACAGCAGGACGGATGCCTTTAAATATGGCTGCGACCACCGTATTGTCCTTAAAATGCGTGAAATACATTGCAATCAGCAGTATTATCACGAAAGATGGCAACACCGTCGCCAAAAGACTCACAAGACTTCCCTTCACCCCCTTGAGCCTGTAGCCAATGAAAATGGAGGTGTTGACTGCCATAACGCCAGGGAGAGACTGTGCTACGGCAATCACATCGAGAAATTCCTCTTTCTGAAGCCAGTGCTTGTTATCAACGACCTCACGCTCGATAAGAGGCAGCATGGCATACCCTCCACCCAGCGTAAACGCACCTATTTTGGAGAATGTGAGGAAAACATCAAGATATATGTTCATCAACTGATAAAATAAAAAAGCGTGAAATCATACAATGACTTCACGCTCAATATAATAATGTCTAATTCAAGATTAAATGATACCCTGAGCCAACATAGCGTTTGCAACACGCATGAAACCGGCGATGTTTGCACCTTTAACATAGTTAATAGTACCGTCAGCCTGTTTTCCGTATTTTACGCACATGTCGTAAATGTCGTTCATAATCTTGTGTAACTTAACGTCAACTTCTTCTGCTGTCCAATTGATATGACCTGCGTTCTGGCAGATTTCAAGACCTGAAGTTGCAACGCCGCCGGCGTTAACAGCCTTACCAGGACCGAAAGGTATCTTAGCATCTTGGAATGCAGCAATAGCAGCAGGTTGGCAACCCATGTTGGATACTTCAGCTACATATTTTACACCGTTTGCGATAAGTTCTTTTGCATCTTGTTCAGCGAGTTCGTTCTGGAAAGCGCATGGGCATGCAATATCGCACTTAACCATCCAAGCCTTCTTACCTGCTGTGAACTTAGCCTTGCCCGGGAATTTATCAGCCATATCCTGTACTTTATTGCGGTTAGAAGCACGCATCTCAAGCATATAGTCAATCATTTCCTTTGTAATACCGTCAGGGAGTTCGCAAACACCATCAGGACCTGAAAGGGCAACAACCTTAGCACCGAGTTCGGTAGCCTTGATAGCTGCACCCCAAGCCACGTTGCCGAAGCCTGAAAGGGCAATACGTTTTCCTTCCATCTTGTCGCCTTTTTCCTTAACCATGCGTTCAACATAGTATATTGCGCCAAAACCGGTAGCTTCCGGACGGATGAGTGAACCACCCCAACCGTAGCTCTTACCTGTCAGAGCACCAGTACTGTGTTCACGAGCGAGTTTCTTGTAAGCGCCATAGAGATAGCCTATTTCACGGCCACCAACGCCAACGTCACCGGCTGGTGAATCCTGATCTGGACCGATGTTTCTCCAAAGTTCATACATGAAAGCCTGGCAGAAACGCATAATTTCTTCATCCGACTTGCCTACTGGGTCGAAGTCTGAACCACCTTTACCGCCACCAAGTGGAAGGTTGGTTAATGAGTTTTTGAAGATCTGTTCAAAACCTAAGAACTTCAGCATTGAAACATTAACTGCCTTGTGGAAACGTAAACCGCCCTTGTATGCACCTAATGCTGCATTAAACTGTACACGATAACCGAGATTTGTCTGAACTTCACCCTTGTCATCCACCCATGTTACTCTGAATGTGAAGATACGATCAGGTTCAACTAAACGTTCAACAATCTTTGCTTTTTCAAATTCCGGATGTTGGTTGTAAACTTCTTCAATTGATTCCAACACTTCTCTAACAGCCTGTAAGTACTCGTTCTCTCCCGGGTGCTTTGCTGTTAAGTCTTGCATGATTTTTTCTACTTTCATAATTTTATTTTATTTACTTAAGTAACTTGTAATTAATAAGTTAAATGTTTAATAATTAATTCCTTGGTTTGTAAATTTTACTTTGCAAAGGTTGCTCTTATTTTTCAATTTTCAAAATATTTTTCAATTAATTTTATTCTTGTGTATCTTTGCAAAAAAAACGATGAAGCTCAATCTGCTATTATGCGGCAAAACCGATTTTCCATGGACGGCGACAGGCATGGACATCTATTCAAAAAGAATAAAAAACTACGTGCAGTTCGACATAAAGGTGCTTCCCGACCTTAAAAACACTGCCAACCTTTCAGCCGATGAAATAAAAACCGCTGAAGGACAAAAGATTCTGAATGCCGTAACCCCGTCCGACTTCGTCATACTATTGGACGAAAACGGCAGAAACATGTCCTCGGTTGACTTCGCATCAGATATTCAGAAACTGATGAACTCCGGCCGCAAAAATATCATTTTCGTAATCGGCGGTCCATACGGTTTCTCCAAAAAAGTCTATGACCGCGCCAATGACAAGATATCACTCTCGCCCATGACCTTTTCGCACCAGATAGTCAGACTTATCTTCCTCGAACAGCTTTACCGCGCCTTTACAATCCTCCACAACGAACCATACCATCACGCATAATGAGCCCGCATAATGAACTACGTTGAAGTCAGCAATCTATACAAGTCTTTTGCCGAGAAAATACTCTTTGAAGACATCTCCTTCAAAATCGAACAGGGTGAAAAAATCGCACTGATAGCGAGAAACGGTTCTGGCAAAACCACCCTCATCAATATAATACTCGGTCACGAACTGCCTGACTCCGGCAAGATTGAGCTTCGTAACGACATACATGTCAACTACTTGAATCAGGACAACGATTTGAACCCGGATGACACCATCCTCGACACCATCTTCCAATCCGACAACCAATTCATCCGCTGCATCAAAAACTACAACCAATGCGTCATTAACGCAGCCTCACATAACCGCCCGGATATGGACAATCTCGACAAGGCCATCAGCCTTATGGATTCATTCGACGCATGGACATACGAAAACAAAATACAGGAAATCCTGCAGGTATTTGACCAAAATGCATGGAACGCTGCGACGCTCGATGAAATCGCCGAGCAGATTAAAG
>CALFIZ010000220.1 GCA_937877575.1 uncultured Marinilabiliales bacterium
ATATCTGTACATCATTTGCGTCAGCTTTGAGCGGAAACTGGAACTTTGAGCGGCTGGAGATATACAGGACTTCGGACAATACAAATTATATTAAAACTGCGTCGGTTCCGGCTGAATTGTTGAGCAGCGGAGAAATGACGGCGGCGGAAGATTTTCGGCACGTGAGACTGTCACGCGCGTAATTGCCGGTTCTTTTGCCAAGATGCTGATAACCGGACTGATACAAAAATCATATAAAGTTAACATTGAGTTTCAGACATGGGCATATTCCATCGGCGACATTGTTCAACCAACATTTCAACATGAGCTCAACAGCCAGATGAAAGCCCTGCTTATGGAGGTCAAATCGCAGCAGGATTCGATAGGGGGAAGCGTAAGGTGCATAATAAAGCATTTCCCTGCAGGGGTGGGAGAGCCTGTGTTCAACAAACTGCATGCCGCCCTCGCGTATGGCATGATGGGCATTCCTGCTGCAAGAGCCTTTGAAATCGGAAGAGGAGTTGAAGCCGGTAAAATGAGGGGGACACAACACAATGACCCATATATTACAGATGAAATGACAAAGTCAATAAGACCGGCAAAAAACGATGCCGGCGGCATTATCGGCGGCATCTCCACCGGCGAGGATATCATACTGACGGTACACTTCAAACCAATAGCCTCAATAATGAAACCACAGCATACGGTTAACAAAAAAGGAGAAAGCGATGTGCTGCAAATCACCGGATATCACGATGTTTGCTGTGTTCCGCGCGCAGTGCCCGTTGTGGAGGCAATGGCAGCAATAGTGCTCGCTGACGAACTTTTAGGCAACTGCCAAGATAAATGATATTTACCTGTTCCATTTTTGAAAAAAAATAACTACCTTTGCAACCGCTTTTTTAACTGCGGGTGTGGCGAAATTGGTAGACGCGCTAGACTTAGGATCTAGTTCCGAAAGGAGTATGGGTTCGAGTCCCCTCATCCGCACTTTTTTATATAATTATAACTCTAAAAGGAATATATGAATATCACAAGAGAAACTGCTGAAGACAAACTTACAGCGACAATTAAAATCGAAATGCAAAAAGCTGACTATTCAGCTAACGTTGACAAAATATTGAAGGATTATCAGAAACGCGCCAACATGCCTGGGTTCAGACCGGGTAAGGTGCCTTTCAGTCTTATAAGCAAAATGTACCGCGGCGCAGTAACCGCCGACGAGGTGAACAAAATTGTCTCGGAACAACTGTCCAAATATCTCAGCGACAATGACCTGCAAATCCTCGGCAGTCCGATGAACAGCATAGACAAACAGGAGCAGATTGACTTCGATGTAATGGAAAATTTCGACTTTTATTTCGACGTGGCCCTTGAACCTCAGTTCGACGTCACTTTCGACGGATTGAAACCTGTCACCCGCTATGAAATCCTCATCGGTGATGACATGGTGAAAAAATATGTTGACGACACCCGCATGAGAATGGGTAAAGACACTGAACCTGAGACAGTTGAAGCAGGTGACAATCTCTTCGGGCAATTCATCCAACTCGATGAAAACAAAAATGCTCTCGAAAACGGCATAACCCATTCAGCATCAATCCCTGTTGACAAGATAGCAGATGAAGAAAACCGCAAGAAATTCTTCGGAATGAAACAAGGTGACACCATCATCTTCAACCCGATGGAATATTTCAACGATGAAAACACCGTGGCTTCAATGCTTGATATAAATGTCAACATTGCAAGAAACATGAAATCGGAGTTTTCATATACCATTGACAGAATTACCAGAAGAGAACCTGCCGAAATATCCGAAGAATTCTTCGACAGAGTGTTTCCAAACGGCAACATACATTCTTTGGCAGAATTTGAAGACAAGATAAGAAACGATGCGAAGGTCTCCTTCTCTTCAGAAACCGACAAGAAGTTCATGAATGACTGCATCGATGCCATAGTTGAAAAATACAACTTCCCGCTTCCTGAGGAATTCATGAAACGCTGGATACTCTCAAGACAACGCGAAGACGACAAGAATCCAATCACCAAAGAGGAACTTGATGCCAACTTTGAAGAAAAATATGCAAAGAGTATCAGATGGCAGGTTATTGAAAATCTGATTGTCAAGCAGAACCAGCTGAATGTCACGAAAGATGATGTGAGAAAGCATCTGATTTCATTGTTCATCGGCCAGACCGGCATGGATGCTGAAGACAAGGAATCCGAACAAAGAGCTGCAACCTTCGTTGACGATTTCTTGAGCAAGGAAGAAAACCTCGAACAGATAAACAGTGTCTATGACCACTTGATGGAAGCAAATATCATCAAATTATTCGGTGATAAAATGCAAGTTGAAACCAAGGAAACCAGCTACATGGATTTCATAAAGATACTCTATCCTGTCCCTGAAACACCGGCAGAAGAAAAACCTGCCGAAGAGAAACCGGCTGAAACAGAAAACGAATAAGCACACCATAAAATATACAAACAATGAAAAATGACTTTCAGAAATACGCTTTCCACAACAGAGGGATAAGCAGTGTAACTTTAAGCAATTATACATCTGCAATAAACAGGAAACTGAGGTCAAACCTTATCGGCTCAGTATCAAACAGTTACATATCGCCAATGATTGTTGAGGAACGCCAGCTCAACGTTGCGACGATGGATGTCTTCTCACGTCTTATGGTTGACAGAATCA
>CALFIZ010000221.1 GCA_937877575.1 uncultured Marinilabiliales bacterium
CACATAAATCCAGCATTATGGGTTCTTGCGTGGATAATCGTCCGATATGTTGAAGTATTGCCTGCTCCACAAACATGCTCGACGCTTCTTGTGCGTAATACACTCCGGCATGAAACAGAGGATCCATTGTAAATAATGGCCTCTTCTTCAAATAGTAACCGGATGAACACCATGGTATGTTTTCCGCATCTTCAATGCTTGGATTCGGCACTTTGCCTTTATTTATCCGTATGCTCGTGATACGATCCTCTTGTAATGCGGACAGGAATTGACGAAATTCTTTATCGCCTAAGTCTGCAATCATCTGCTTCGAAAAATCCGTTGGCAGTTGTATCATGGTTCAATAACTTCATTCGTGAAACAATCGTGCAAAGTTAGATTATTTGGTCGGTTCTGTTGGCAAATCGGATTTCACATTGTCAGGAGAAATCCGAAATATAGGTCAGTGGCTTGACAACAAAGGAGACCTTCGCGGCGAACTTGTGTTAGTCAGCGATTATACCGATGTGCCTGAAATAATGTCGCTCACAAGCGGAATAGGGAACGATGAGACATCGGAGCAAGATGTTGAGAGCAAAGATGAACTGACTGACGGTGACCCGTATATGGTGCCCAAAGGTGTTCACCTGTCGCTCAATACGCAGATTAACCGCGCTCTGATGCCGTTTATTAATACAACAGCATATGACCTCGGCGGTGGAGTGTATATCCGTGACGGCATATTGGTTATTGACGAAATGGGCTTTATATGCAATGCGGCAAGACTGAAACTTACAGCAATGTATGAAACTCCGCGTAAAAACAATCTCTTCGTGGGACTCGATTATCACATGCTTGATATTGACCTTGAGCAACTCGTCAATATGATACCGCAGGTTGACACCGTGCTGCCTATGCTACGCAGCTTCCGAGGCAATGCCGAATTCCATCTTGCCGCCGAGACTTATCTCAACAGTAAATACGAAGTTAAATGGTCAACTACTCGCGGAGCCTGCTCAATAGCAGGTCATGACCTGACTCTCATCGACGGGCAGACATTCACAACCATTGCCAAACTGCTTAATTTCAAGAATAAAAAAGCGGAAAACCAAGTTGACAGCATAAGTGCGGAAATCACTCTCTTCCGCAAGGAAATAGATGTATATCCGTTCTTGATGACTATGGATAAATACAAGGCGGCTGTTGGCGGAAGACATAATCTTGATATGACCTGCAACTATCACGTCTCGCTCCTTGCCCCTGCCTATTTAGGCGTTAATATAAGCGGGCAACTTGATGATATAATTGACAAACCCATGAAACATATCAAATTGGAAAAAGCACATTATGCACAGGATTTCCTGCCGCAATACAGGGGTGAAGTCGAATCACAAAATCAGACTCTCCGTCAGATGATACGTGAAGCTCTGAAAGAAAACCTTGATAACTGAAATATGTCTCAACTCTCAACTAAAAAAACAAACATACAATGAAACGTTTAATCCCCTTTTTCTT
>CALFIZ010000222.1 GCA_937877575.1 uncultured Marinilabiliales bacterium
GAAGCCAGTGAAGAAGTCACAGAACAATGGGCAATGGTCAAATCCACCGGCAGTGTCGTGGCTGAAAAAAGCGAAAACACTGTTGATCCGCTTCTGTCCACCACATGGAACCAGGGCAAATGGTATAATTTTCTCTGCCCTGCTGATCCTGCCGGGCCAAACGGACACGTTTATGCAGGTTGTGTTGCAACAGCAATGGCTCAGGTCATAAAATTCTGGAACTATCCTGCAATGGGGCAAGGCTCACACACCTACGTGCCAAGTGGTTATCAACCACAGACAGCCAATTACGGTGAAACCTTCTACAACTACAGCATCATGCCTGACGCAGTCGATTCACTGACCCCATACGATCAGGCGTATCAGGTTGCACAGTTAATGTGGCATTGTGGTATCGGGGTTAACATGATGTATTCTCCAAATGGCAGTGGCGCATATTCAAACGATGTTCCCAGTGCATTAATTAACTATTTTATTTACAATAGTACAACCACATATCAGTCACGTTACTACAACAACAACTGGGACAACCAATTGCGTAACGAACTTGACCAGGGAAGACCTCTGTATTACAGCGGGCAGGACACAAACGGTGCCGGCGGACACGCTTTCGTATGCGATGGGTATGACAACAACAACATGTTCCACTTCAATCTTGGCTGGTCCGGTCTTGACAACGGCTGGTACCCAAGCAATGCCATCAACACCACACACGGTCCCTATTATTTCAACTCCAGCCAGGGAGCCATATTCAACTGCTACCCTGATCCCGCATACAACGGCAAGGCTATGGCTCCGTCAAATTTCACAGTCACACCTGCTGCTAACTACGGTCTCTCAACAACTCTTACATGGACAAATCCGTCATACACAATGAATGCCGATTCCATAACAATCATGGACATTGTTGTTAAAAGAGACAACGTTGTTATTGCCACATTTGAAAATGTGACCGCAAATCAGGAGATGAGTTACATTGACAATGACATTGAAACATTCGGCGCATACGCATATACAATCTATGCTGTTACTGATAATGGGGATGGCCTTCCTATTACAAAGTCAGCATTCATAGGTCCTAACTGTGACATTACTATCGTAATGCACGATTCATACGGTGATGGTTGGAACGGTGCATACATAGAAATCCAAAATGCAGCTGGTGGATCACTCGGAACCGCAACGGTCACAAGCGGTCATCAAAACACAGCAGTATTCCCGCTTCCACTTGGTACAACCAAGTTCTACTGGCATTCAGGCAGCTGGGACAGCGAATGCTCATTTGAAATATACAATTCCGATGACGAAGTCATATATAATGCTAATGGAAATCCAGGCTCAGGACTGTTCTTTACTTATGAAAACCAATGCTACACTCCTATCAACGGAGATGCAAACGGCGATACATTCATAAATATAAACGATATTACCTCTATCATCGCTTATATACTCGAACAAAATCCTCAACCGTTCTGGATTGTAAATGCTGATTACAATAACGATGGTGAAATAGACATTCTTGATGTCATCGATATCGTTAATTATATAATGTCACAAAAATAATATAGTTAATGTTTAGACATATCTCTAAAATACAGTTAATTACATTAGCTGTAATACTTATCTCGACAACTTCTTTCGCCAATCCTGTCAGTCAGGAAAAGGCCAAAGAAGTTGCCTTGAAATTCATGCAGAACAATACTTCCATCAAATCATCCGAGGCGACATTGGCTTATACATTTGAAAGCATAAACGACAACCCATACCTTTTCATTTTTAATGTTGCAGATAAAGGTTTCGTTGTGGTTTCCGCCGATGACCTTATCGGACCGGTTGTAGGTTATTCAACGGAAGGCATCTTCAGTTCCGATGACATATCTCCTGAATTTGCCTACTATATGAGTTGCTTTACCGAAAAGATAGAGTATATGCGTTCAGTTAGTGCAAAGCCAAGCCAAAAGGCCGTTGACCAATGGAATCAAATCATGGCGACAGGCAGCCTGACAGTTGAAAAACTGAACACATACGTTAATCCTTTGGTTAAAACCAAATGGAACCAAGGCTCATATTACAACAACCAATGTCCAAAGGATGCCCGTGGGCCAAGCGGTCGAGTTTATGCCGGCTGTGTTGCCTGCGCAATGTCCCAGATAATGAAATATTGGAACTATCCTCCTGTCGGCACCGGCTCTCACAGTTACAACGCTTCATCTTACGGGACTCAGACGGCTAATTTCAGTGAAACATTCTATGATTTCAACGCCATGCCCCTCTCACTATCACGTACCAGCACATCCAAAGAAGTATTTGAAGTGTCTCAGCTTATGTACCATTGTGCAATCAGCGTTGACATGGCATTCGGTCCCGATGGCAGCGGCGCCAATTCCGAAACCGTTCCCGGCGCAATCAGCACCTATTTCAGCTATACCAATCAGGCGATGCGTCGCGACAGAAACTCCTTCAGCTATGCCGATTGGTTTAGTATGCTGAAGGAACAAATCGACATGGGTTGGCCCGTGTATTACTCTGGCTGCGACAATGGCAATCCCATTGGTTGTCACGCTTTCGTATGCGATGGCTATGATGAGATCGGAAGAGCGTCGTGTAGGGAAAGAGTGTAG
>CALFIZ010000223.1 GCA_937877575.1 uncultured Marinilabiliales bacterium
TCTTCATTTGCAGCGGCTGTTTCCTTCGGTTTGGTCTGACTGTTGTCTTGGACTGCTTTCGTCTGGTCAGCCTTTTTTTGAGATTCGGCTTTTTTGTCGGCAGCGGCAAGTTTGGCAGCCTCTTTGTCAAGTTTCAGTTGGTAGAGGGAATCCGCCCTGTGCTTTTTTGAGGCAACGTTTTCGTCGGGTTTGATGTCCAATGCCATGGAATAGTATCTTGAGGCATTTTCATAGTCTTTGGAAGCGTAAGCGTCTTTTGCCATGTCAACGAAATTGTCGAAATTCATATCATCGATTTGTCGCTGCGTGAGGATGGAATCAACCATGGCCTTTTGTGACAGGAATAATGAATCCTGGGGTAGGAGGGCAAGGCCTTTCTGAATGTGGGACTGTGCGGTCACGAACTGTTTTGCTGCGATTGTCTCGCTGATGTTGGTTCTGATGGTGGCTATTTCGTTTGCTTTGGCGTTTTGAGTGTCGATTGCGTTGTTGATTTTATTAATCATCGTACGCGGGTATTCTTCTGTAGGTTTGTATGTCAGTGCCTCCGAGAAGAATTCTTTTGCCGCCTCGTAAGCTTGTTGCATGAATGCCGAATCGCCGTTGTTTATGGCTGTGAGATAGCTTGTTTCAAGTTGGGCTGCATCCGTCTGCATTTTCAAGATATCATTCAGTTTGTTTTTAGGATATGCTTCGTTTGGCTGCAGGTCCAGAGCTTTCTGATAATAGACTTTAGCCTGTTCGAGATCATTGTTTGCCATAAATCTGTCGGCATAGAAGATGTTGTCATCGTATTCTTTCTGCGAAGCATTTTTCTTAACCATTATATCATCTATTTCTACGATGCGGTTTGAGGAATGTGCATCACCCGGCTTGATTACGAGAGCATCCTTATATGTTTTTTTGGCCATTTCGTAATCCTGGTTTTCGTAGTATTTGTCGGCAGTTGCTATGATGTTGTCAAAGCGTTTGTCCACATTCGGATCGGTAATGAACTGGCTTAAATCCCTAAGTTTGGTTTTTGGGAAGTTGGCATCCGGTTTAATCAGAAGAGCCGCATTGAAACAGATGTATGCAAGTTCGTAGTTTTCGTTTTTGTTTGCATTGTTGCCGTCAAGGATACATTTTTGGAACTGGTCGTTGGCGAAGGTTGCGTCCGACAGTTTTTTTTGGATTTCTTCAATTCGCTTTGATATTCTGCCGTCGGGATTGTCAATGTTGCTGTATATGAACAATGATTCGGCGAATTTGTCATCTTTGTAGAGATCATCGGCTTTGTTTACGTCTGTCAGCATTGTCTGGGCGCAAACTGACAATCCTGCTGCCATTGCTAAGATTATTATGAGTAATTTTTTCATTTTCAATAAGTTGACTGTTTTAACGGACTATGTTTCCGTCTATCATTGTAAGTCTGGTGTCGGCCATTTGTGCGAATGATTCGTTATGAGTTACGATAACGCATGTTATCCCGATTTCATCTCGGAGGGTGAAAAAGAGTTTGTGCAGTTCTGCCGCGTTTTCCGAGTCGAGGTTGCCCGACGGTTCGTCTGCAAGAATGATTTCAGGTGAGTTGATGAGGGCACGGGCGACTGCCACGCGTTGTTGTTCCCCGCCTGACAGTTCCGAAGGCTTATGTTCGGCCCGGTGTTCCATCGACAGCATTTCGAGGAGCTGCATTGCTTTTGTCTCTGCCGCCTTTTTGCTTTTGCCTGCAATATATGCCGGAATGCAGACATTCTCCAATGCCGTGAATTCAGCAAGCAGATGGTGGAACTGAAATATAAAACCGATGTTTTTGTTTCTGAATTCCGACAGTTTCTTGTCGTTGAATTTGAAAACATCGGTTCCATTATATGTGACAGTGCCCTTGTCGGGACGGTCGAGAGTGCCGATAATGTGCAGGAGCGTGGATTTTCCTGCTCCCGATGCTCCAACCAGGGAAATAATTTCATGAGGATGTATTTCGAGGTCAATGCCTTTCAGCACATGAAGGTTGCCGTAGCTTTTATTGATGCCTGTCAGCTTTATTATCGATTCCATTTATATTACATGGTTTTGAATTGCTCGAGTATCTTTTTGCTTTCCTCTTCGGTAAGCTTCAGTTTGTCTCGACAGATTTTGATTAGGTCGCTTGCGCGTTTGAGCTTTTCCGTCAGTTCATCTACACCAATGGCGTTGTCTTCCATGCTCTGATATATGTCGTTGAGTTCTTTTAATGCTGTTTCGTAGGTAATTTTATTTTCTTTCATCAGATTTTATTTTAGTTGTTTTACTTTCTATTCTTCCGTTATATAATTGAGTTTCAATGATGTCACCTTCCTTGATGCAGTCAATGCCGGTTATTGCTTTCCCGTTGAGATATGAAATGCTGTATCCTCTTTTCAAGATGTTTACAGGGCTGAGCAGTTTTATGGCTGCTTCGTACTTGTCAAGTTCCATCTTTTCGGAGTTCAGTTTCATTGTGACATTTTTTGATATGTTATCAACGATTCTGGTAAGATTATTATTGTAAGTTGTCAGTTTTAACAGTACATATTTTGTCATGTTGTCACCCGTGCGTGTGAGCAGATTGTTGTTGTAGGCTGTTATTGCTGAGGGTTTTGTGCAGATAAGTGATGCGATGTTGTTGAGGTTGTTCTTGAAATAGTCTATTTGGCGGGACGTAAATTTTATGATGTTGTCCTGCAGCATATTGAGAGCTTCTTCAAATCTTGCAAAACCAGACAGTACGAAATTCGCGGCTTCTGTAGGGGTTTTCATCCTGGCAGCCGAAACCATGTCGGCGACAGAGGTGTCGGTGGAGTGTCCGATTCCTGTGATGACCGGAATCGGGAATGTTGCTATTTCGTAGGCGAGCTCGTAGCTGTCATAGCAGTTCATGTCTATGTCGCCTCCGCCTCCTCTTATGAGGATGACGGCATCGAAACTGTCGGAGTTCATCTTTATTTCCTCGAGGGCGGCAATTTGTGACGAGACTGCAATATTGCCTTGAAGCACAGCATTGTATAGCTTTGTGAAAACTGAATATTGATTGGCGTATTCACCTATTGTCTGCATGAAATCGTTGTATCCTTTACTGCTGTCTGCCGAAATTATTGCGAGTTTTTGCAGGAGCAGCGGCATCGGAATGCTTTTGTTCAAATCCATCACCCCTTCTTCGGCAAGTCGGTCAATAGTATGCTGCTTTTCGTAAGCTAAAGCACCTATGGTGTATGCCGGGTCGATATCCATGACCATCAGGGAAAGTCCATAGACAGGTGAATATGTTACCTGGACTTGGAGCAGCAGTTGCATACCCGAGGCTATTTCGGTGTGCGTGATTCGTCTGAATTTGGCTGAAAGGACACTGTAAACATCTTTCCATATTATTCCGCGCATCTGGGCATTGATTTTGGAGCCTTCCTTCTCAACAAGTTCAGGATAACAATGCCCCGATGAGGTGGCACAGTTTAGTTTCACCAACTCTGCCTTCACCCAGTACAAGGTGTTCATCTCTGTGGCTATCGTTCTCTGTATTAATGTGGTGAGTTCCTTGAGCGACAATATGTTTTTAATGTTGGACATAATCAATATTTTGTATGCAAAGTTAATCAAAAAAATATTACTTTTGCACTACAATTATGACTTATGACACAGATAAATCTTCTTGAGATAAATAATATTTTCCAAGTGCTTAAGGAGTCTGTTGAAGAACTTGACGTCCGAGCTTACGTAATCGGTGGATACGTGCGTGATTATTTCCTGCAGCGCCCTTCGAGTGACATCGATATTGTATGTATCGGTAGCGGCATCCAACTGTCTGAGGTTTTCGCTTCAAAGGTCAACAGCGTCAGAACTGCCCATTACAGACATTTCGGAACTGCAATGGTGCGTTGTAACTTCGAAGGTGTTGAATATCAGGTTGAATTTGTGGGTGCAAGAAAGGAGTCATACAACAGGAATTCACGCAAACCAATTGTCGAAATCGGTACACTTGAAGAAGATCAGAGTCGTAGGGATTTCACAATCAATGCGCTGACTATATCACTCAATGCCGACAACTTCGGTGAACTTATCGATCCGTTCAATGGTATCCGTGACCTTAATGATGGAATAATAAGAACCCCCCTTGACCCGGATATCACCTATTCCGATGACCCGCTGCGAATGATGAGAGCCGTAAGATTCGCGACACAACTCGGATTCTCAATCGAAAACTCTTCTTTGGAAGCCATATCGAGGAATGTTGACCGTATTTCGATAGTGTCTATGGAACGTATTGTGGATGAACTGAATAAGATAATACTTGCCCCACGTCCTTCCACGGGCTTTCTTATGCTCGATGAGACAGGGTTGCTTAGATATATTCTTCCTGAAATGTTGAAACTCAAGGGAATAGACAATATTAACGGTAAAGCCCATAAAGATGTGTTCTATCATACTCTGAAGGTTCTTGACAATGTCGCTGAAAAGTCCGACAACCTTTGGCTGAGATGGGCTGCTATCTTACATGATATCGCAAAACCTGACACTAAGAGATTTGATGAAACCAACGGATGGTCGTTTCATGGGCATGAGGTGGTGGGCGCCCGCAAAGTGGCGCAGATTTTCCCGCGACTTAAACTGCCGACAAACGAGAAGATGAAATATGTCCAGAAAATGGTTTCCCTGCATCTCCGTCCGCAAGTGCTTTCATCCGAATTCGTCACTGATTCTGCTGTCCGCCGACTCATTTTCGATGCAGGCGAAGATATTGATGATTTGATGCTCCTCTGCAATGCCGACATTACTTCTGCCAATGAACAGAAGATTAAGATGTACAAAGAACACTTCAATCTCGTTGAACAGAAAATCAAGGAGTTAGAGAAAAAGGATTTTTTGAGAACCTGGCAGCCGCCTATCAAAGGTGAACATATTATGCGGACTTTCGGACTTGAACCTTGCAAGGATGTCGGTGTGATTAAAAATGCAGTCAAAGATGCTATTCTTGACGGCCAATGCGATAATTCCTTTGAAGCTGCATTCCAGTATATGCTTGACATCGCTAAAACGAGAGGCTTGGAGCCTGTCAGCTTTGAAGTACTGAATGATTATAGAAACAATAAAGAAAATAATAATGAAAACTTACATACTACGGATAGTCTGCAATGATGTCGATGATTTTTTGAGAGATGTCGAAATCCTTGGAAACCAGACGTTTCTAGAACTCCATTCATTTCTTGTTGATGTTTGCGGCTTCCGTGACAACGAACTTGCCTCCTTCTATTTGAGCAATGAATTCTGGGTTAAGGAAGAGGAAATATCATTGATTGACATGATGATAGATGATGATGACATGGAAGAACTGCAGCGTGAAAACGATGAATATATCATGATGATGCCTACCAGAACTATGGGCGACACCAAAATAGGGGATGTGATTACCCATACCGGTCAGAAAATGGTTTATGAATATGACTTCATGAATCCGATAACATTGTTTATAGAATGCATGGAAATTGCTGATAAAAACGATGACGACCTGCCGTGTTGTCTGCAAAGCGAAGGTGACCTCGAGGATCTTATTGAGACCAAACGCGCTCAGAAGATGGAAATTGATTTCGATGATATCGATGAAGATAAAGTTGCAGGTCTTGATGACGATGACTATTATGACGGAGATTCCGATGAGGATTTTGACGACGGCTATAATGATATAACTGATGTCGATACCGATTACAACTACTAAAAACAAGAATCTCATTGTCATTGCCGGTCCAACTGCATCCGGTAAAACCTCTCTTGCAATACGGCTTGCACAATCTCTTAACACTGAAATAGTTTCAGCCGATTCACGTCAGTTCTACAAGGAACTGAATATCGGAACTGCCAAACCAGCACCACAAGAACTTGCCGCAGCAAAACATCATTTTATCGGACACCTTTCCGTTAATGACAGGTATGATGTGTCACGCTATGAAACCGATGCCATAGCCCTGCTCGACAAACTGTTTCAAACTCACGACAATGTGATACTGTGCGGCGGGTCCGGACTATATATTGATGCCGTAACCAAGGGTATTGATGCACTTCCTGACCCTGACCCGAAAATCAGAGCTTCACTAAAAAAACTTCTTGAAACCCAGGGCATTGCAGCGTTGCAGGACGAACTGAAAAGAGTTGACCCCGAATATTATGAAACCGTGGATTTGTCGAATCCTATAAGACTTATCCGCGCCATAGAGGTGTATTATACTGAAGGGAAAAGGTTTTCATCTTTGAGAAACGGTATTGATAAGGAACGTAATTTCAACATTGACAAATATTGCATCTCAATCCCGCGTGAACAACTTGTGGAAATAATAAACCTCCGTGTTGATGAGATGATGAAGCAGGGGCTGCTCGAAGAGGTTAAATCTTTGATTTCATTGAGAAACTTAACTGCCCTTAATACAGTTGGTTACAAGGAGCTGTTTGAATACCTCGATGGGAAATGCACTTTGGATTCTGCTGTGGAAAAAATCAAAACCGACACACGGAGATATGCAAAACGTCAGGTCACCTGGTTCAGACGCGACAATGAATACCAGTGGCTGCCTTCAGAAGAAATTTTTTTATTAATTTTGCAAAAATATCATTGATGTGCAGAAGATATTATTAGTATCGGCTAACAATTATTCAAATCCTTATCCGGTATATCCAATAGGTCTTTCATATCTGTGGACATATCAAAAGAAGAATCTTAAGAATTATGATTTCGATTTTTTCGATTTCAACCTGAATTCATTTGATGATTTTGAAAATGTCCTTACATCAAATCATTACAGATACATCGAGCTGTCACTCCGAAACATTGATGATGTGAATATTTATGCAAAGAATACTTTTGTCACACATTACAAGAAGATTACGTCTTACATAAAGAAATATTCCAAAGCTGTTATTATTGTGGGAGGTTCAGGGTTTTCCATTTTTCCTGACCTGTTGCTGAAAGAACTTGATGCCGACTACGGTATCAAAGGGGAAGGCGAAGAGAGTAACATTCAATTAATCAATGCCTTGGATAACGGTAAAGAAGTGTCGGATATTGAGGGGCTTGTGTATAGAAATGATGATGGTGGCATTGTTGTAAATGAAAGGGTTAATTTTGTCAGAAGTATTGATGTCCAATTCGATGAGAAGCTGACGGAATTCTATTGGCCGAAATCTGGTATGCTCAACATACAAACGAAACGCGGCTGTCCGAAAAGGTGTATTTATTGCAGTTATCCTGTCATTGAGGGAAGAGTCGTCAGAACTCTTGACCCATACAAGGTTGTAGAGAATATAGTCGATTTAAACAGAAAAAAAAAAAAATGCATTAGATTTCAAATTTAGCTCTATTTCTTTCTCTGTTTCTCTTGGCCCCAAAT
>CALFIZ010000224.1 GCA_937877575.1 uncultured Marinilabiliales bacterium
TAAAGATTGAGTCGAGAAAAAGCGAGATGTGAAGAAAAGATGACAAAAAGGACAAAGCAATGTTCAGTGCGAGCGCGAGAAAGCAAAGAAGTGTTGTTTTAAAGAATTGTTTCATAATTTCACCTTACTGCATGACGATATAATGGACAGAGCTGTGCTAAGACGCGGTAACCCGACGGTTTACCATAAGTGGAACTCGAATATTGCCATACTTTCGGGTGATGCCATGTGCGCCCTCGCCATCAAATACATCTTTAAGACTAAGACAGAGTTTATGAGAGCGTTAAAGGACACTTTTATCGACATGTCAATCAAAGTTTATGAAGGACAGCAGTATGACGCTGATTTTGAGACTGTTGATGATGTCCCTATCAATGATTATCTGAACATGATTTATCTTAAAACTGCGGTTCTGATAGGTGCGGCGATGAAGATAGGTGCTATAATAGCATGCAAGGATGAAGCTGAACAGAACAGGATTTACGAATATGGATGCAATGTGGGTATGGCATTTCAGCTTATGGACGACTTGCTCGACGTTTATGCGGATGAGAAATCTTTCGGCAAGAAGCCAGGAGGAGACATCCTGTGCTGCAAAAAAACATACGTCTATCTCAAGGCACTTGAAGTCGCAGAACCTGCAACAAGAAAGGAACTCGAAACAGTGTATTGCTCCACAGACATGAATCCTGATGACAAAATCAGAAAAGTGACCGCTATATTCGATAAACTGAATGTCAAGGCTCATACATATAATCTTGTGGATGACTATTATGCCAAAGCCGACAAGCTTATGGAGGATATTAATATTCCGACTGAAAACAAGAAACAACTGATTGAATACTGCAATAAGTTGGCACGTAGAAACTATTGATGTGTTGGCACTGCTTGCCGTTTCATGCCGGAAACAGATAATGGATTTAGATGCAATTGCGCTTTAATGTAACTATATATGCCTGATAATAAGAAAGTTGTTAAATATGTCGGAATAGCCATTTCATTGGCGATACTTGCACTCTTAGTCTTTAAATTCACTTTTGTTGTATGGTATGTCCTGATTGCCGCCGTAATTTCCAGCGTAGGCTCTCCAATAGTCGGTTTCCTCAAAAACAGAAAGGTGTCCAAAACAAAATACATGTCTCCGGGGTTGGCGGCTTTCATCACATTGGTGCTGATGATGGTGGTTATAGTCTTGATAATCATGCTTTTTGTGCCTTTGTTTGTCCGACAGGTGGATATCATTTCATCGATAAACACACAGAATATAATGGCTTATCTTGATGAGCCTATTAATAAAGTGTCTGATGTGTTGAGACGTCTGAAGTTAATAGGGACGGACGAGGATTTGTTAAAGGTTATAGGGGCTCATCTAACTTCCATTATCAATGCTTCATCGGTGACCACATTTATTTCCAATGCCGTCAGTTCCCTGGGCGGCTTTTTCATGGCGGCTTTCTCCATCATTTTCATAGCATTTTTCTTCTTGAAGGAAGATGACCTGTTTATCAAGATAGTGCTGCTTTTTGTAAGCGAGGAAAATCATGAAAGGGTAATAACAGCTGTCGGGCATGTTGGAAGATTCCTGAGCAAATATATCATAGGGCTTCTTTTGGAGATATTGGGGATGTTTGTTCTTGAAAGCATCGGACTGTCGATAATAGGAGTGAAAGGCGCTTTGCCGATTGCACTTATGGGAGCCTTTTTCAACGTTATCCCTTACGTGGGACCGGTAATAGGCACAACCGTAGCTGTCGTCATTGGCATGGCTGCCAAACTCGGCAGCGGAATTGTGGATAACAGCCTGATTATCCATGGAATACTGATTGCTGTAGTATTCATCGTGTCGAATTGGGTGGATAACTTTTTCTTGCAGCCGACAATATTTTCAAAGAGTCTGCATATACACCCTCTGGAAATATTCCTTGTGATTCTTGTCGCCGGCAGCTTTGCAGGTGTATTGGGAATGTTCATAGCAATACCGGCTTATACCATAACCAAGGTCATAGCCAAGGAATTCTTCAGCAAATATGAAATTATCGATGAGTGGACAAGGAATATGAAAATAGAATAATTAATCATTAGTAAAATGAATCTCGAATATAAGTATATTGCAACAACATTTTCGGGACTTGAGGAAGTGCTTGAAAATGAGTTGATTGAGTTGGGCGCTGAAAACACTCATGTCCTCACCCGTGCAGTCGCCTTTGAAGGTGACAGAACCATAATGTACAGAGCTAACATGTATTGCAGAACTGCATTGCAGATTCTTGTGGAACTCAACACGGGCACTGTAAATTCAGCTGACGACATTTACGATTTGGTGATGGATGTCATTTGGGAGAAATATTTTCGTCCGTACGACTCATTCTGTGTCAATGCGGTGGTCAACCAATGTCCGTTTATCGACAATTCCTTGTTCGCCGCCCTGAAGGTCAAGGATGCGATTGTTGACCAGCTGAGAGACACTTTCGGCATAAGACCTTCTGTTGACAAGGAAAATCCGAATGTAACGGTGAATGTTCACATTTACCGCGACAAGTTCAGTCTGTACCTCAATACTTCCGGACTGCCTCTGTTTAAGAGGGGCTATAAGGTGTGTGCGGTACCGTCACCTCTCAATGAAGTGCTTGCAGCAGGCATGATTTATCTTAGCGGATGGCCTAAGAATGTCCCGTTGTATGACCCGTTCTGCGGTTCCGGTACGATACTTATCGAAGGCGCAATGATTGCCATGAATGTCGCTCCTGGACTTTATCGTGATTTTTTTGCATTTCAGAAACTGAAATCTTATAACAGGGCGGTTTTCAATGAAATAGTTGAAGAGGCCAAGTCGAAGATTGTTTATGACGCTCCGACAATCATCGGCTCGGATATTTCCGACAAGGCGGTGAATTATGCCAATGCCAATATTAAAAATGCCGGGTTCTCCGATTTCATCAAGGTTGAACAGTATGCCTTCGGTGACAGTTTCCCTGAAATCAATGACGGATATATTATCACCAACCCTCCGTATGGGGTGCGTACCGACAAAGAGAATCTGAATGATTTGTACAAACTTATCGGTGATACGTTCAAACATCATTTCAACGGTTTTTCTTGCTGGGTCATATCTTCCGACAAGGATGCAATTGATTCCATCGGACTTCATGCTTCGTCAAAAAGAAAACTCTTCAACGGACCTCTTGAATGCAGATTCTTAGGGTATAAGATGTATTGATTATGAAATGTGCCGAGATACTGCTCCCGCTGCCTCTGCAAGATACCTTCACTTATCAGGTTCCGGAAGATTTGGCCGATAAGTTGAGGATTGGCATAAGGGTTATAGTACCGTTCGGCAAAAAGAAATATTATTCCGGTATCGTAGTCAGGGTCTTCGATTCCCCAGACACTGATTTCGGCTATGTGTTAAAATCCATACTCTGCGTCATTGACGAAAGACCTATAGTGTCAGAAACCCAACTGTCACTATGGCGCTGGATATCATCATATTACATCGCTAATTTCGGGGATGTTATGAATATCGCATTGCCTGCCCTGTTCAAAATCTCCAGTGAGACTTATATAACAGTCAACCCGGATTATCTCGGTGAGGTTGACGGATTTGACAACAGGGTCTATAATCTTCTTGATGCCCTGAATGAAAGCAAGAAACTCACTATCAAGCAGGTAGAGTCTATTGTGGATGTTAATAATGTGTATAAGTTCATTCAATCGTTGGTTTCATCCGGAGTGGTGGAATTTGTCGAGGAAATAAAAAATCCGTATCGTCCCAAATTTGAGGATGTCGTGGAAATCAATGAGCCTTTCCGAAATGATGCCGCAATGAACGAGCTTTTCAATTCGCTTGAAAAGCGTTCCTACAGGCAGATGGAATTCATGCTTGCATATTTCAAATGTGCAGGCGCGCAGTCCGACCATTTTCCGTCAGTACCTCTCAAGTTGATTCAGAATGAAATTAAATGCGACAGAGCCATTGCAAATGCTTTGGTGAAGAAAAATGTAATCACAATATCCAAACGCAAGGTTGACAGGATAGAGAAGAGTGATGCTTCAGATAGTGTTGGTAATTTGAAACTTACTGATACACAAAGTTTTGCCTTTGAAGAAATTAGGACGGGAATGGTGGATAAGGATGTAATATTGCTTCATGGCGTGACTTCGAGCGGCAAGACTGAAATATATTTCAAGCTGATAGAGGAGGCAGTTAAAAATAAAAAGCAGGTGTTGCTGCTGCTGCCTGATATTGCCCTGACTACACAGATTGTCACCCGCACCGTCAATTACTTCGGACATCGGGTAGGGGTGATGCATTCCAAATTTAATCATAATGAGAAGGTTGAAATATGGAATTCGGTGCTTGACAACAATGCGGATTTTGACGCCGGATGTAATATCATTGTCGGCACACGTGCCTCTATTTTTCTGCCTTTCAATAACTTGGGGCTGATTATAGTTGACGATGAACACGATTATTCGTACAAGCAGAATGAATTTTCCCCACGTTATAATGCAAGGGACTGTGCGGTATATATGGCTGGATTGTATAATGCCAAAGTTGTGCTGGGCTCAGCGACACCTTCCATTGAGTCGTATTATAATGCCAAGAACAACAAGTACGGACTTGTAACATTGAAGGAGCGTTACGGTGGCTTGACGACCCCGGAAATCCGTGTTGTTGACATGAAGGATGAAAAGCGTTTTGACAGAATCAAGGCCGACAATTACTCTGTGGAATTGGTTGATGCCATAAAGGCTGCATTGGATGCAAAGCGTCAGGTGCTGGTGTTTCAGAACAGACGCGGTTTTTCGCTGAGATTGGAATGTGAGGTCTGCGGATGGGTTCCCACATGTGCGAACTGTGACGTGTCGCTAATATATCATAAGGTGTTCAATCAGATGCGCTGCCATTATTGCGGCTACCATACAGAGATACCGGGTGCTTGCCCGCGCTGTCACAGCACAAATCTTGTGATGAAAGGCTTTGGTACTGAGAAAGTTGAGGAAGATCTTCAGACATTGTTCCCTGATGCCGTAATAAAAAGAATGGACCTTGACACTACAAGACGGAAAAATGCCTTCAGTGAGATTATAAGTGAGTTTACTTCGGGTAAGATAGATATCCTTGTCGGTACTCAGATGGTTACAAAGGGATTGGATTTTGAGAACATATTGCTTGTGGCTGTCGTCAACGCCGACACATTGTTGTATTATCCTGATTTCAGGGCTTTTGAAAGAGCTTTTCAGGAACTGACGCAGGTCAGCGGCAGAGCAGGGAGAAAAAAAGACCGCGGAAAGGTTATAATACAGACATTTTCACCATATCATTCCGCCATAGTTTATACTGTGGATAATGATTATGAAAAGATGTATTACAGCCAGATTATGGAACGTCAGGCGCATAAGTATCCGCCACTGTACAGGTTGATTAATGTGAAGGTCAAACATAGGGATCCTGCGGTTGTCAACGAAGCATCGAAGGTCTTTGCATCGTTGCTCCGTCAGGAATTGGGTGACAGGGTGTTAGGCCCGGAATATGGCTCTATTCCTCGTGTCAATAATGTGTATATCAAGGATATAATGGTAAAAATCGAGCGGAATAGGAATTTCGCCGCATTAAAGTCGAAATTTGTGGATATCTATACTGCTTTTCTGATGAAGCCGCAATACAAAGGCGTTATGGTGGTTGTTGACGTTGACCCGTATTGATGTGATGTCAATGGGATATCATTTGTCAGGTGACTGGATGATATAAACCTCCTCGTTTTCTTTTTTCATGAAATAATGTTCACGTGCGTATTCCTCACGGAATTCAGGGTCATTTTTCAGCCTTTCGAGTGTTAGGCTGTCTTTTTCGTATTCTTCATTGTATTTGTTGAGTTGTTCCTGCATACCTCTCAGTTCCTTGTTCATCTTATGAAGTTTGAGCAGGTTGTATTTGTCGAAAAATACGATTAAGAGGGCAAATGCAAGTGTCAGGATGAAGTACTTGTTCAGGAGTATGCGTCGCCAGTTGATTTTTTTCATGATGTTACGGCTTTATAATCCACCTTTGTCCTCTATAATTGTCATCCTCATTTCCGTTTTCATTCTCGTCAAGTGGAACCTGTTCCACTGAGTTGAGTGTTTTGAATGCATGAACCCACAGGATTATAACGTATGGTATGAATAATGATGTCAGCCATTGGAGATTTGTCATCAGACAATAGTCGTAAAAACCATGCAGTATTATAGGGATAATGATTGACTTGAGGATATATGAGGTGCGGTGTTGTTCGTCAAATTTTGCCATGCCGAAATAGTAACCCATTGTCAATCCGAATATTGCGTGCGCAGGGACTGCTGTTACGGCTCTCATTATGGCGGTGCCGAATCCGCCTTCCATTACATACAATATGTTTTCCAGTCCGGCAAAGCCCAGAGCCACATATACGCCATAAACTATTCCGTCGAATTTTTCGTTGAATTCCTTGTTTTTCCATATAAGAAAATACAATGCGAGGTATTTGAGGATTTCTTCCGTAAAACCGGCAACGAAAAAAGCCTCGTAAAAAGGCGAGCTGCTGAATTGGCTGAGAAACTGTTCAATATATGACGCAGGGAAACAGACAAGAGCACCCCATAGCAAGCCTTTCAGGAGGAGTTTTATGGGTTCCTTGTCATACAGGTCACGGTTGTATATGTAAAATGCTATGATTGCAACAGGTGCCAGAGATATAATGAGAAGGGTTGACATAATCCTTATAATTAAATAGTGAAGGGAAAGACGCGGCATACTATAATTCGAATAGCATGCTGCGTCTTTAGAATTTGTTGGTTACCAAGCAAATAATGGACGTGGTGACATCATTGTGTTGACCTTTTTGCGGGTTTCTATGATGACATCCTCATCGATGGTGCATTGATTGCCGTCAGGTTTGATGTTGCTGATGACGTTGTCGATCATATCAACGATGACAGGCATATCAGCTTCCTTGAGACCGCGTGTGGTGATTGCAGGGGTGCCTATGCGCAGACCGGATGTCTGGAATGGTGTGCGGGAGTCGAATGGAACCATGTTCTTGTTGACAGTGATGTCGGCTCTGACGAGAGTGTTTTCAACCATCTTACCTGTAACCATCGGGAAGTTCTTGCGGAGGTCGATGAGCATCAGGTGGTTGTCAGTGCCGCCTGAAACGACGCCGTAACCCTTGCGGATGAATTCGTCGCACATAACCTTTGCATTCTTCTTGACTTGTTCAACGTAAGTCTTGTAGTCATCGGAAAGAGCTTCGCCGAGAGCGACAGCCTTGGCTGCTATAACGTGTTCCAATGGACCGCCCTGAACGCCAGGGAAGACAGCTGAATCAAGCAATGATGACATTTTGCGGATGACGCCTTTCTTTGTGACCTTTGCCACCTTCGGATTGCTGCTTTCGTAAGCGATCGCGCGATGCTTTTTAATGGTCTGTTTTTTCGATGCACGAATCTGCTTTGCTTTCAGCTTGAAGGTCTTTCCTGCTTTCAGGCTGACCTTGTTCTTTTCGGCAGCCGTCGTGACCTTCTTTGCATTGCCGTTCTTGCCGCCCTTTGTGGCTGCGTGTATCGTTTTTGAGGTGCTGACCACCTTGCCGTTTTTATCCACCGCGACCACGAGGAACTTATAGTATGTT
>CALFIZ010000225.1 GCA_937877575.1 uncultured Marinilabiliales bacterium
ATACTCGGAAAAACGCTCGGTGAGGGCGACCTCGAAAAGGCACGTCGTCAGAAAACGTGGCGGAGAGCACAGGCGCAGCAGGCACATCATCAGAAAGCATTCATAGGGCAGGGCGGCATAGAGCTCGCCGAAGCCGCAGGCCTTCAGGATTTCATTGGTATCGTCCACAAAGCCCACATAGCGCTTGCGGGGGCTGGTTTCCTCCGTGGCTGCCTGGGCCCAGATATAAAAATTGAGAGTAATCAGATCTGACCGGCTGACGGCGGCCTCCCGGCGCAGCAGCTGGTTCATCCTCTGGCGCGTGATAAAAGACGGTCAGGTATGCGAACATGGCAAATGGATGAAAATATAGAAAAAATGTCTATTGGGGGTATGCAATGATAAAGTCAAAAAAACCGGTAACCTCGATTTGAGATTACCGGTTTTTCTTGAGCTGTCAATTGCAGTTTAATCTTCTTCGCCAGTCTGAGTTTCAGCGTAAGCTTTCAGCAGCTTATCCTGAACATCAGGTGGTACCTGGCGGTATTCTTTATATTTCATAGAGTAGGTTGCCCTGCCTGATGTCAATGAACTCAATGCGGTTGAATATCTGTTCATTTCTGACAAAGGAACCTGTGCACGTATTCTCTGATAGTGTCCTTCTGAATCCATGCCCATGACGATACCGCGACGGTTCTGGATGTCGGTCATGACACCACCCATAAGGTCTTCAGGCACAAGGACTTCAACATCATAGATAGGCTCCATGATCTTAGGGCCTGCATTCTTGAAGGCTTCTCTGAAGGCGTTACGTCCTGCAAGTTTGAATGCCATTTCGTTGGAGTCAACCGGGTGCATCTTACCATCATAGATATAAACGACTATGTCACGTGCGTATGAACCTGTCAGAGGGCCTTGCTCCATACGTTCCATGATACCTTTCAAAATAGCCGGCATGAAGCGTGCATCAATGGCGCCACCGACTATACAGTTGTTGAATATGAGCTTGCCGCCCCAGTCAAGATTGTATTCTTCAGTACCTCTGATTGGGAAATCGGTTGGCTTTTCGTAATTCTCAACGAACGGCTGGACCCTGAGATGAACTTCACCGAACTGTCCTGCACCGCCTGACTGTTTTTTGTGACGATAGTTTGCATCAGCAATCTTGGTGATGGTTTCACGATAAGGAATCTTTGAAGGATAAAGGTCAACTTCTATCTTGTTCAGGTTGTTGAGATACCATTTTACCGTATTGATATGGATTTCGCCGAGACCGCTGAGAACGAGTTCACGGAGTTCACGGCTGAATCCTGCGCGTATTGACGGGTCAACTCTCTGAATGTCGTTGAGTGCAACGCCCAATTTTTCATCATCGGAACTGTTGGTGGCCTTAATTGACAATGAGAAGATAGGTTCAGGGATATCAAACGGCGGGATGAAACCGACTGTAGTCTTGTTGGAGACGAGGGTCTGGTTTGTTCTTGCGTCTTTCAGTTTGATGGTAACACCGAAGTCACCGGCAACCACCTTGGCAATCTTTGCACGGTTCTTGCCTGAGCCGACCATAACCTGGGATATTCTTTCCTTACTGTCATTATTTGCATTGATAACATCCTGACCTTCAGATATTTCACCACCATAAACCCTGAAGAATGAAAGTTCTCCGAGGTGTGACTCTATTGATGTCTTGAAGATGAATGCTGCAGCAGGGTCATTGACGCTGTTGTGCAGTTCAACGCCAGCGCTTGTGGTTACAGGAGCGGTCTGGTCAGGTGAAGGGATATTGTTGATGATAAAATCAAGCATCGAATCGACACCTATGTTCTTTTCAGCGGAAACGCAGAGCAATGGGAACATATCACGGTTCATGATACTGAGTTTCAGACCCTTGCTGATATCTTCCGGAGAAAGTGTACCATCCTCGAAGAATTTCTCCATGAGGGCTTCATCACCTTCAGCAGCAGCCTCTATGATGGCATTTCTGCTCTCTTCAACTCTGTCGGCAAGATTGGCAGGAACATCCTCAACAGAAGCAATGCCACCGTCCTTACCATATTTCAGAACCTTGTTGGAAAGGATATCGACTATGGAATCAAAATTAGCACCTGTGTTTATTGGGAACTGCAAAGGAACTATATTGTTGCCGAAATCTTCCTTAAGGTCATTAACGGCTTCTTCAAAATTTGCTTTTTCATTATCAAGCTGATTAAGTACGAATACCACCGGAGTTTTGTATTTTGCAAGCACTCTCCACTGAATCTCGGTGCCGACTTCAGTACCTTCGGTTGCGTTTACAACCATAAAGGCAGCATCCGTTACCTTTGTTGATGCATAGACTTCACCCAGGTAATCAACGAATCCTGGATTATCAATGAAATTGATTTTAAAATTCTTAAATTCAGTACACATTACTGTGGAACTTACAGAATTTTGTTTTGCCAATTCGATTTCACGGTAATCGGAAACCGTATTTCCGTCTTTAACAGAACCACGACGAGTGATAACGCCGCCTTGCAACAACATACTCTCAGATAACGTGGTCTTTCCCACCTTAGCACTACCTAACAAGTTGATATTGCGGATTTTAGATGTTTCGTAAATTTTCATTCTTGATTAGAAATTTATTATTTTAATTGAAAAAAATAGACCAAAAAAATTCAAGGCGCAAAATTATACAATCTTGCGAATATTAACAAGTTATATTTAAAATAATTTACTTTTTATCGTCAGCGGCGGTTTTGGAGTCATCGACATCGCTGTCATCATTCATCCCTTCCTTAAAGCTTTTGACCCCTTTGCCAAGACCTTTCATCAGTTCAGGAATCTTCTTCCCGCCGAACAGCAATAGCACGACAAAGACTATGACACCTATCTCCCAGCCTCCAATAAAGCATTCATAACATGTAGTAACCATATAAAATCTCTTTTATCTGCAAAGGTAAATAATTATGTCATACCCTGCCAACTTTGAACAAAAAATTTTTCTGTTACGTCATATCTGCCTGTACATCGACTCAAGAAGCCTTCGTTGAGCACGGGTTCTCACGAGATTGTGTTCCGGATATTTGATTTTATAGTAGGTGTCGCCGTTGATGTAATCCATCAGAAACCTCAGCACCTGTTCAAATGTGATAAACTTTGCCGAAAAACCCAGATACTGTTTCTCAATGTCGGTCAGAAACTGTTCAGCCTCAGACATATACCCTGAGATGTATGCATCGTAAAGGGACTTGTTCATAGAGACATTCCCGAGGTTTGGATCATCCTCAAGACCGGTATTGGTTATGGAACGAAGTGCATCTCCCACATCGTTCAGCACAGTTCCGTTCATAACGGTATCGAGGTCGATGACACATTCCACCCTGCCGTTTTTGCCGAACAGGAAATTACTGATTTTTGTATCATTGTGCACAACTCTCTTCGGTATGGTCCCGTTCTCTATAAGTTCCATGAAACCAATCATTTCCCTGCGATGACTTTCTATGAAGGATATGTCATCGGCAACACTTCTCACTCTTCCTGCGGCATCGTTTCCTACAGCCTCATCCCATTGTTCAAAACGCATCCTCATATTGTGAAAGCCGGGGAGGATGTCATGCAGAGGCTGACTGAAATCCGACATCATGAGATGGAATCTGCCTATGCCCTTACCGGCATTATATGCAATTTCATTCGATTCCGCCTTGTCATAAGTTATTGTATTGTCGATATATACGCAAACCGCCCAATAGTCGCCTTCCTCGTCAGAATAATAATACCTGTCGCCGTGTGTCGGGATGACAGTCAGAACATTACGCAGTCTGTCACCGCCTGTTTCACTTGTTTTCCCCTTTAAATGTTCGGTTACACGATGAATGTTGTCCATCATGGCAGGGATGTCGGCAAACACATTCCTGTTTTTTCTCTGAAGGATATATTTCGGGGCTGACTTCCCGTCAGTTTCAACGATAAAAGTATCGTTGATGAAACCGTCGCCAAGGGGATTGACGCTTTGCGCCACACCCGTTAGCTGAAATTCCGAGGCTATCTTAAATAATTTCTTTTGTTCCATTTTGATTTCATAATAATTGCAAAGATAAACATTGTTGAAAAAAAAGTGTAATTTTGTAAATTATAATTCACATAAAACGATATCAATGTTAAACAGAATAATCGAAAAGCTACCTATAGAAATATTCCTGTCCGAGGAAGAAGGTTCCAAAGTTGCGGCAAAGGAAATTGCCGACTTGATACACCGCAGAGCATCCGACAACAAACAGGTTGTACTCGGTCTCACCACCGGAACCTCGTTAATAAGCTTGTATGAAGAATTAGTAAGGCTTCACAAAGAAGAAGGGCTTAGTTTCCGTAACGTGCAGACTTTCAACACTGACGAATTCTATCCGATGAACCCCGCCGATATTGAAAGTCACAACTATTGGATGCACCAGCATCTTTTCAACCACATTGACATTCCGGAAGGGAACATCCACATCCCCGACGGAACAGTTGAGGAAAGCAAAATCAACGAATACTGCATCAATTACGAAAACGCCATAGAAGATGCCGGAGGCATTGACATCCAAATTCTCGGAATAGGCCGGAACGGTCACATCGGCTTTAACGAACCGGGCAGCCAGATATTCTCCAAGACTCGTCTTCTCACATTAAGCGACTTGTCGAAAAACGATATCGCAAAATATTTCAGCAGTCCCAACAGAGTGCCTGAAAAAGCAATAACAACGGGCATAGGCACAATACTTAAATCCGACAAGATAATATTATTAGCCTGGGGTGACGCAAAAGCGCAAGTGATTCAGCAGACCGTTGAAGACGAAGTCTCAGATTATATTCCGTCAACATTTTTGCAGGGGCACAATGACATAAAGGTCATCATTGATAACAATGCGGCAAGATTTCTGTCACGCACCAAGTTGCCCTGGCTGTCTGAAAAATGCGTATGGGACAATCGAATGCAACGTCGCGCAGTAGTATGGCTGGCACTGAACACAAAGAAATCCATCCTGAAACTCACTGACAAGGATTACTTCGACAATCACCTTGGAGATCTGCTCGAATCATCTGAATACAAAACGGCATACGACCTTAACATCAACATATTCAACGATTTGCAACATACCATAACCGGCTGGCCGGGCGGCAAGCCCAACGCCGATGACTCACAGCGACCTGAACGTGCTCTGCCATATCCTAAAAAAGTAGTTGTGTTCAGCCCTCATCCAGACGATGACGTAATCTCCATGGGCGGAACTCTCGCAAGACTCGTAAAACAAGGCCATGACGTGCATGTAGCATACGAAACATCAGGTCATCATGCAGTCTTCGATGATGATGTATTGCGCTTCTTCGACTTCATAAAGGAAACAAAAGCAGTATTTGATTTTGACAATCAAAGTATCCAACTCGTCGATAACGCTATAAAGCTTATCGAAAGCAACGACAACAAAATAACAAATAAAAATATAGCCAATCTCAAAGGCATAATCAGAAAAACTGAAGCTAAGGCTGCATGCCGATTCATCGGGGTTAAGGATGAAAA